>LADV01000262.1 GCA_000961805.1 Peptococcaceae bacterium BRH_c23
TAGGATTTCATCACCTTATGCAAATCGGTCGATTTATGAATGTTTTGCTAGTACATAGTGAGCTTCTAGAGAAAAAAGTAGCCGTACTCGGGATCAATGGCTTGTTAGAGTTTATTTTTAAAGCATGTACAGCGGATGTTCTGGATCTAACCCGTATAGCGTCAATTGTTATCGATAATAATTACCAGTGGAGATTGGTAAGTTAGAATCATCCAACGTTTGGATGACAATTTCAAAAATAATTAATGGCCCCCTTTAGGGTTTGTTTGTGGTGAGATAATTTAGTTTCTAGGCAGATCAGTCTTCATAAAGTGATGTGAGACTAAGGTATAACTTTGCTAATGAGTCATAGTTTCTTAAGCGATTCATCTAATTGGTATAATATTGAAAAATAATTGACTGCGAAAAATATCATGCTTCAGCTCTGCACCCTAACGAATAAAGTTGAAATTATGAACAATCTATAGTATACTAAATAAGTAAACAAATCAAATTTTTAATTTACCTTTGAAATAAGAGCAATTTGACTGGCGGGATAACACGCAGAATTTATCCCGATGGTTGTTGCTTGTTTTTTGTTTGGGTAACACTTTGAAAGGAGTCTACTATGAGCGACAACATTTCCATGAATAGCGAAACCACAACTATGGAGATCTCTAGGTTAATAATCGAGAGATATTTAGAAAGAAAATTAAAAGAAACCGAAATTGTGCACCATCTAAATGAGGTTAATGACGACGACAGAACTGCAAATCTTGCAGTGTTTATTGACGTTGCTCATCACGCTAAATTCCACAAAGCTAAGAGAAAGTCTCAGTATATCCCAGAAGTAGGACGTACTAGAAAAGCGATAGAAGCAAAAATCTTAGAAAAATACGGGATAGTGTTTTATGGACCGTTATATAATAGCGATCGAGAAAAAATGCTTAAGCAAATGGCAGAACGCACAAAAAGGGAACTGGGCTTACTTCGCTAAGCATAAGAGGTTAAATGACTTTTCTCATGTTTTTCTCCAGACGGCTCAGAATGAGCCGTCCTTTTTTATACTTATCAGAAAGTATAACTTACGTTACATACTGCAAGAAGGCTAATACGTGCGAAGACAGTGTCTTCGGGCACCAGCCAAGTTTTCTTTTTGAAATTTTGGCTATTATCTTTAGGACTGTAGCATCTAAGGATGCTTCACTTTTCAAGCGCGTAGTCGGTATCCAAAAACTAATGACCTTTTTTCTATTCTTTTTCAGATACGAGTAAATTATTTGCGCTTCATCGATATCTTGCTGGGTCAATCTACGCGTATCACTTTTTTCTGGGGTAAATTTATCCCTAATCATCTGATTTAGGGATCGCCGCATCTCTGTATTATCTACCTCTACCCTATTAAATACTTTTCCGTAAAGCAGCTTATTCCCTTTGATCAGGAATATCTTAGCAAGTTCCTTGTCAAGAAATTCAACCGTTAAGATATTCCTGTTTTTACTCGAGGATTGAACTAACGACTGCTTACCAATCACATGCCGAAGTCCTAGGTAATACTCTCTATATTTGGCCGCCTTTTCAAAGTTAAGATTCTCAATAGCTTGATCTAACATTTTAGAAAGTTCCTGAACAGGTACCCTATCGTTCCCGTAGATAAGCTGCTGGATTTTATCAATGTGAACCCAGTATTCATCAGGATTTACTTGCCCAGTACAAACACCCAAACAAGTACCCAATTGGCAGAACAAACAACCATTTGCCCTTTCGATCAATCTTGGACTAGGACATTTGCGGATTGGATAAAAATCGTTTAAGTATTGTACTGTAGTCTCTACCCGATGAGGACTAGTAAAAGGGCCAAAATATAAGGCACCATCATCTGCTTTTTCGTTTACAACTGAGCCCGATCGCGCTTGACCCCAAGGAAAGAAGCACTGCTCCACACGCCAGAGCGAACGTAAGGGTTGTGGAAACACCTATTGCTAAAGCAGTACCCACTAACAAAGCTTCCATCAACAACAAGGTAGGAAGAATAGCAGCCAGCAATTTCCCCCATACTACAGGCCATCCAGCAAGGAGGACACTATTTAAGAGCCAGTCGGATTCTCCCTCCCGGCCGAAGGATTGCAAAGCCATGTTACCACTGAACATAACGGTATACATTATTAAAACTGTTATTAAGGAAACGCGGCTAGATTCAGCGTTGGAGAATAGGAATTGGACCACAAAGAAAATCATGATAATCAGAGGAACCAGATAGCCAAACCATTCCCGAGTGTCCCGTATCATGGAGAGCAAATCTTTCTTAGCCACTGCCCACATTCCCAACCAGGGAGAGGCTGTACCAGTGACTTCTGTGTTGATTATTGAATTTCCCTATTTGTCAACAAATTAGGAATCTGAAAAACCAAGGCTATCATAATGCCTGCCAATGCCCCGATAAAGCCAACAGCTTCCTTACTCCGATGCGGCGGCACAATGCGCATCACTAACAGATTGATTAGTTCAGCTATTGCAGTCCCTATGACCCATAGCCCGAGACCCACTATTAAAACCAGGATGTAAAATAATCCTCCCGCATTAAAGAGCAACCCATAAAAAACTCCTGGTAAGAAAGCAAACAAGATTGCTGTCAAAAAGTTACTTCCGATAACCGCTAGAGACTTTACGGCAAAAACAACCTTAAGGGGGACTGGGGCCATGAAAAGAAGTTCTAAATCATCGGACATATAAAGAGTAGCAAAGGCTGCCGTGATGCCAAAGAAAATCTGACTGGCTAAGCCAACCATAAACAACAAAGAGAGAAAGCCCTTAACAGTTTGAGGGGGCATGGTTTTCAAAGCGCCATAGGCGAAAAAGCCTAAGGAAACTAGGATGGCGAGCAACCCCAACATAACAACAACCATGCCGATTAAGGTGC
The DNA here is from genome assembly GCA_000961805.1 of Peptococcaceae bacterium BRH_c23. The sequence goes on from LADV01000262.1 coordinate 2,900, forward strand.
CCACTGGCCTATGGCGCATCTTATTCCAGGCCACTCGCAGCTGGTTTTTCAGCAACAACATGAAGTCTTGTCCAAAGGATTGTTCCGACGGTGGGTCCATCAGAGGAGGAGGTAAGACTATTTTCACTGTTTATCCCTCCTCTAGACTTTTTATTAATTCGGAATTCTCGTGACCACTTGTAAGTTCCAGGAAGATATCTTCCAGGCTTTCCCCTCCGTGCCCAACCTTCTGACGCAGTTCCTCCGGACTCCCCTGAGCAATCAGCAGACCGTCCTTAAGAATAGCAACACGGTGGCACATTCTTTCTGCAATCTCCAAAATATGAGTAGAGACAAAAATTGCCGCTCCCTGCCGAGCCATCTCCTGTAACACATCTTTCAATAGGCGGGCACTGGCAGGATCAAGCCCGACAGTCGGCTCATCAAGCAAGATCACCTTGGGCTGGTTGATGAGGGCTGCAGCTAACACCACCTTCTGCCTCATACCATGAGAATAGCTCTCCAATAACTCATCAACTCGGTCTCCGAGTCCAAACATATCCAGAAGCTGTTCCGTCCTTTTCGCTATGATCGCTTTAGGCACTTGTTGTTACACAATTATACTCTACATCCTATCTTAAACCAAAAATGAAGTTAGAATTCCAATGACTGTCAGAAATTCACTGATGGGATTATGTAAGGAATATAAGTTTAACAACTGTAATACAGGCCCATAGAAATAACATATAAGCCAAAAAACATTTGACTGATTCGCGGTCATTCTCGGCGATAAGATCCGAGGAAATCATCAGGCCTAAAGCGGTTAGGCCCAGATTTGAGATCACGAACATAGTGTAATTGGATAATGAGTCATTTCTGAGGAAGGCAATAATCAGGTCTAGGGCTGAAAGCATAAAGACTGATGTTAGAAATGTATTGGTCAGTGTCATTGGCTTAGAGCTTTTTAAACTTGGGGCAGGTTCGGAAGTCAGACTAGATAGACTTAATTTTCCTGACAGACTTACTTTTGAAATTGACATATTTCATTCCTTCTTTCTTTATTTTATAAGGAACGGTCTTCTTATTTCAACTATAACACTGTGCTCGGACAAATCTTTGTAAGTAGTTTAGTTATGAATTATTCATTGAAAAATATAAACCACCGCCTATTAATAGGCGATGGTAGAGGATCACTATTTAATTTCGATACGGAGCTTTATCTAAAAGCGTCTGATCTATCACTTCGGCTTTTATGTCGATGACTTCCCCAAACATATACTCCTGCGGTCTCTGTTTGAACTTACTGGATCGTTTCTTTCCGAAGTAATATTTGTATATGCCGTATAAACTCGCCAGCGCCGCTCCAACTAACATGATCCCAAAGGAAAAAACGACCGTTGTAACGACGATAAAGAGAATCGCGAGGGACCATAGGGCTTTACTAAGTTTAGTAGGCATCTGAAATCCTCCTTTAATGGAAAGTAAACTTCCTTAATGAAGCAAACTACTTTTAGAACAAGTTCTATAATATCTATTATAGAACAATCTTTTAAAAAAATCTATTCGGGAACTTCTACCAGTTCTCCGTCTTCAAAATTGATGTAATACCTTGCTTGACGTGTACAACCTTGTACACCACAGGTTCCGCTTCAAACACTTTCCAGCATACTACGTTTAATTTGGTATTGGACGGCGCATATTCTACATATTTGACTCCATGCTTTAGTGCCATCAGGGTGGCGCGGATTGGCGTTATTAAAAAGTATTCCTTGGTATTGGTACATCTGAAAAACCTCTTTTCTTCTGTCAGCAAACACATTATTTTTAAGCCATACTGATCTAAGATGGCTTTCTATATATCATTATACCATTTTTCCTATCTAAGACCTATATCGTGGTTATGTTTGATGTCGTAATTATCGCATGACCTTTTCGGTGTAATAACAAATTGCTATTGTTCCTGGACCAACATGCAACCCAATAACGGGTCCTATATCCATAATCTTTGGGGTTATCTTGAGTTTTTCACGAATTACGTTGGCAAGTTCAGCGGCTTCGCCCTGACAATTGATATGCAGAACAACGACTTCTCCTAGCCCATATTGACTAATATCCTGGAGCATTTTATCCACCATGGCCATTACGGCATTCTTTTTGGTTCTTACTTTGGTGAGAATACTTGTTTTGCCATTTTCCACAGTCAAAATCGGAATAATTTTAAATAGATTTCCGATTAAAGCACTAGCTCCTCCAATTCTTCCGCCTTTTTTCAAGTATTCAAGATTCTCAGGGATAAATAAGAAGCGACTTCTTTTTATGTTCTCTAACGCCGCTGCTTTGGACCTGCTCTAATGTCTGTCCTGCTTTTGCCGCTCTGGCAGCTTGGATAACGGCAAACCCAAGTTGCATACAATTAGATCTTGAATCGACGATCTCTATCTTAGCATTCTCATGCTTTTCCAAAACCATTTCTTTGGCAAGTTGAGCTGTGGATAAAGTCCCACTCATTTCTGAAGATAAGAAAATACAACATAGACTATCGCCCATCTCAACCACACTGATCATTTCATCAACCATTTCTCCGATCGAAGGTTGTGAGGAGGTTGGAATTCCTTTGGCAGCCATCATCTTATAGAAAGTCTCGTTATCAATGTCAGTTTCTCTCATGCTCTCAGTTCCAAAGGATAGATTCAAGGATACCATCCTAATATTGAATTCTTTCCTAAGTTGTTCCCCTAAGTAGCTGGTGCTATCCGTCAAAATTTATACTGCCATTATTTTAGCTCTCTTTCGTTACATGCCAATCTCCATAATCTCATAAGCATGTATTCATTATAGCTATATTATAACCTTTATCAAAGCATCGTGTATTTGTTATTCACAATTTATTTATAAATATCTGAGAGAATGTCAGTAATGACCTTTATAGATTATTACATTACTAAATAGGGCTTGCTAACCAAACCTCTTTTTTCCTCTTAGCAAGCAGAATCTTACGATTTTCCGCCTTAAATCCAACTCAGACTTTGGGCAACCCGAAAAGGGTGGATTGGCGCTATAGCCCTCATGAGCAGCCGGTATGAGGATGGAAATTTCCAACAGGACGCCTGAGCAAATCACGTCCGAGGTTAACTTTATCAAGGAACAAAGAGGCCAAATGGTGCATCGATGCAACATTTGATTTTAACTCTATGTGCATGGTTTTTGACGCCAAAGGCTGTTTTTCCATGCACATATTTATTAAGACACTACCCTTAAACCCTTGCGGAGTCTAGACTTTTCGATAAATTAGCAAGCCCTAAATAGATAGATTGATAGACAAATAAATCGATAGATAGATAAATAAAGAAAATGCCCCGAACGGCGGTTTATTTTCCGCCGACGGGGCTTTTTCAGGTACTTACAAGTATTAAGATTTAGACAGTCTCTTCTGTTCCGGCTTCATTCTCAAGATCTTCATCCGTTACCAATGCATTTTCAATGAGAGTACTTAAATGATGCATCTTCATGCCAAGCTTATAGAATTTATTCATGTCGTTAAACTGGTCAATGCAGTTATGACAAGGGATGCAACCTATTTTTGCACCAGTAGCCACTAATTGATCAACTTTAGGTTTAGCTTTAATCATACGCTGCCCTTTGGTTGCCGCTACTGCTAAGGCTCCGCCACCGGCCCCACAACAAATGTTATACTTTCCTTCAGGATTCATATCACGGAAATCCATAACAGTATTTCTCAAGACATAGCGCTGTGGTTCCATGACTCCTTCCTTACGAACCGTATTACAGGGATCGTGAAGGGTCACTGGGAGTGGATTTTTAGTCTTATCGAGTTTAAGGCTGCCATCTTTTATCCATTCAGCATACTTCTCGACGATGTGGCGTACTGGGATCGGTTTACCTTTCCAGAAAGTACGGGCAAACATTCGTGTCGATCGGAAGGCATGACCACATTCTGTAACGACAATCTCTTTAGCATTTAATCTCTCAGCTTCTTCAAAGAGCGGTCGTGAGATTTCCTGGAATTCATCATTTTTCCCTGTGAAGAGACAGATATTGGTAGCATCCCACCGCTTACTGCTAATCGTATAATTAGCTTTGGCAGCATGAAAGACGTGTAAAATCGTCTGCAGTTCATGGGGATAGTGTTTAACCTCTCTGGCATTAAAACCAAAGATAAAATCAGCATCAGGCTTGTCTAAAGGCACTTTATAAGTAGGATCATTCAGTTCTGCCTGAAGTTCCTCCTCAAGCCACTCTAGAGTCTCATCAAAATCGAGTTGCTCGACAGCCATCTGGTTACCTGTGCGCATATGGTCATCAGCAATGATTTGTAAATGACCGGGTGGCATTGGCGTCTTTCCTCGGAAAGCCCTTGTTATCGCGGCGATGTTAACACCCATGGGGCATTCCACCGTACATCGTTCACACATATTGCAATTCCAGACGAATGGATCGCTAGTTAATTCTTCCCGCATTCCAAGTGCTACTTTGCGAATGAATTTACGAGGATCCTGATCCTCAATTAAATTACTATACACACAACCAGCCGTACACATACCACAAGAAAGGCAATTGGAAAAATCATAACCTTTTAATAATCCAGCCACTTCATCTCTCAAGGTAGGATCTAAGCTTTTAACTCTAATGGGTTCAGCCATTCTTACTATCACCTCCGACTTGATTAATATTCATTAGGGAGCTCTTTTAATTGAGCCATGGAAAAGACTGGTCCATCTTTACAGACATACTCTGTTCCGATATTGCAACGACCACAGATTCCCAAGCCGCACTTCATACGCATTTCTAAGGACGTGTAAATTCGCTCAGGTGGGAAGTTGAGTTTTTCTAAGACAGGTAAAGTATACTTGATCATGGCTGGGGGTCCGCAAACGACAGCATAAGAGTTAACCGAAGAAGGAGCAATTTGTTCAGTAATGGTTGGAATAAAGCCAACATGTTTATTCCAGCCTTCTGCTGGCCTGTCGATGGTGGTGACCAAATTAATGTTGGGGTTATTCTCCCACTCAGCTAATTCTTCCTTGTAGAGCAATAAGCCAGGGTTTCTGGCACCGTAAATAACCGTAATATCACCATAGTCACCACGATGCTTAGGATCGAGCATGTATTTAGCTAATGAACGCAGAGTCGTAAAAGCAAAACCGCCACCGATAATGACAAGATTTTTCCCTTTAAACTCTTCGATGGGATAGTAATTACCCATCGGTCCTCTAACTCCTACCATGGTACCCTCTTCCATGAGGTGTAAGGCATTAGAGACACAGCCTACTTTAGCTACCGAAAACTTGAGAATTCCAGGTTCAGTCGGAGAGGTTGCTATTCCAAAGGGAGCTTCTCCATGACCATAGGCGCTTAGTTCTGCAAACTGACCTGGCATATATTTGAAGTTCTCTTCATCTTGTTTGTTTAAATACTCTAAAGTAAAGGTGTTGATCAGCTTGTCTTCAGTTTCTACTAAATTTTTAACCAGCTTCATTGTTATGGGTATATAAGGATTCTGTTGCATCATTCCACCACCAATTCTGCTTTGTTAGCCCCATCAATGACTTGTCGAATATCCATATTAACTGGGCAACTTTTTATGCAGCGACCACAGCCTATACACGACATAGATCCATTGTTATGGACAAAATAGTTGAACTTGTGCATTAACCGCTGACGCCAACGGGCCTTTTTCTGATCTCGTGGGTTATGACCAGAACCATGAAGTGTAAAGAGAGGGGCCATACAGCCATCCCAGGTTCGTACTCTGGTACCTTCATTTTTTCGCACTTCCTCGGAAATATCAAAGCAATGGCAGGTAGGACAGGAGAAGGAACAAACATTACACCCGATGCATTTTTCTTGGAGAGTATCCCAAAACGGATTAGTAAACATTTTGTCAAGTTTACTGGTAATCGTTGAAACATCTACCTTGCTCGTGGTTTCTGCGCTTTTAATTTTATCAACCAAGGCTTGTTCATCCACTGTCAGTTCTGATAATGCTTCGAAACGAGCAGCTAAGGCTTGCCCTTTCTCAGTGATCACTTCTACTTCGTAGGCATCTCCGAGATCGATCAAAAATAGATCGGAACCTTCACTGCCTGCTGGAGAAAGATCAAAAACGGAGCAAAAACAAGTCGGGGCAATTTTGTTACAGGCAACTCCGATTATGACTGATTTATCACGTCGTTCAAAATAATAAGGGTCGGTATACTGATCATTTTTGAAGACCATATCTAAGAGTTGCATCCCTTTAGCATCACACGGTCTAATTCCAAAAAGAACAGTATTTTCAACTTTTAGTTCGCTCTTAACAGTTACCTCTTTACCCTCTTTCTTATAAGACATGAGTTTTTCATGTTGAGGGAAAAAGAAGGCTTTGGGAGGAAGCTTAGAATTTAGATAATCTTGCTTGACTTCTGAGAAGCTTTTAACTCCTTTGAAAGCAATTCCGCTAGCATCACTAACCGGAGCAATTATTTGGTACTCAGCCACTAAAGCATCAAATGCTTGGCCGAATTTTTCTTTACTTATCTTCATTATCTTCACCTCACTCCTTTACCAAGAACTGTTCTTCTGGATCATTTGTGCTATAGACATTTAGAGCAGGTTTAACGTCTTCGTTGATCCCTGATTCATGGTTATACATTTCGTAAACATCTTTAGTCATTTTGCGATTTAAGGCCCGAATATCCACCCCTTGTGGACAGGCACGGCTACAAGTCCCACAATCAACACAACGGCCAGCTAAGTGCAGCACACGGCCAGTTTGGAAGAGAAGATTTTCTGCACGATCCACTCCGCCTGTCAACCACCTTGGGGAATTGCAATCCACAAAACATTCCTGACAATAGCACAAAGGACAAGCATTACGGCAAGCATAACAGCGAATGCACTTGCTCATTTCTGCTTTGAAGTACTCTTGGCGCTCGCTCTCAGATTTATCTTCCATAGCGGTAACGTCTGCAAAGGCAGTAACCTCTTGAGAAACTTCAATCAATTCGCCAACTTGGAGATCCACCAAGACTGGATTTGGGTAACGGCAGGTTTGGCAGGTAGCATCTTTTACTTCAGTAAAAAGATACTCTTTATCCCCTTCCATTCCCTTAACGGATACTTTTCCGTCGCTTATACTAGCTTCGAGAATTTCCCCTACTTCGGCCTCGATCTTTCTCTGATCGATGACCCCTTGACAGGAAACACCGATGATATACAAGTCATCTCTAAGCAATTGGTTTTCCTGTAACAGGACGACTAAAGCGCGACTGTCACATCCTTTAGCGACAATGGCTTTTTTGCCAGGAGTCTTAGCCACAAAGGCCGCTAAATTATTCTCGCAGGTTTCATCCCAAATCAAGGAGTCAACCTCTTGAACGGAATGCACAAAGCAAGGAGTTGCTTTTAAGGGTAAGGAACCTTTTTCGTAGCCAATAACAACGTCTACTTTTCCTTCAGCCAGTAATTGACGGGCCTTTTCTCGGATATCGTTTATGATATTATTCATCCGTTGCACCCCCGTCATCTACTTTAAAGACCCCTTTATTAGGTCCAAGTGCACTAACCCGTTCGGTAACCCCTTTTACGACTTCCGCAAATCGGCCACCTTCTGCAGCTGATACCCAAGAAAAGTTAACTCGATCTTCTTCTAAACCCACATGGGTTAGCAACGATTTAATGAGCGCAAATTTTCTGCGTGCAACATAGTTGCCACTTATATAATGGCAATCCCCTGGGTGACATCCGGAGACCAAGACTCCATCAGCGCCATTAGCCATAGCTTTTAAGATATACAAAGGATTGATTCTGCCGGAACACGGGACCCGAATTGTTCTAATGGTGGGTGGATATTGAATTCTGCCAACACCCGCTAGATCCGCGCCTGCATAACTACACCAGTTACACAAGAAAGCAGCAATTTTTGGATCGTACTTTTTATTTTCAGCTTCTACCTGAATTTCTCCCATAATCATCTACCTTTCCCAATCATTATTGGCTCACAAACATTTATAGGAAATTCAACATCTCAACAATTTGCTCGTTTGTGCACCCTCTGAGGCTAATGGCTCCGCAGCGGCAACTTGAAGCACAGGCTCCACAGCCTTTACATAGAGCATCGTTAACAACGGCTAGGCGATTGACCAAATCAACCGTGACTGCTTTGGCCGAACAAACCGCTTCACAAGTCCCACAAGCAGTACATTTACGCTTGTTAACAAAGGCATTTAGACCAGCAGATTCAACCTGATCTTTAGACAAGGCCACACCCGCGCGTCCTGCAGCGGCTTTAGCTTGCGCAATGACTTCTTCCATGTTCTTGGGACTGTGTGCGATACCTGCCATAAAGACGCCATCAGTACTAAAATCGACTGGGCGCAATTTCATATGAGCCTCTAAGAAGAAACCTTCAGCATTTAAGGGGATTTTGAACCACTTAGAGAGTTGTCTGCCATCGGCAGGTGCTTTAATGGCAGCAGCTAAGCAAACCACATCTGCTTCAATTTCTAAGGGGCGATCTAAGACGTGATCTCGTACCGTTACAATCAGGGTCTCCCCTTCTTTAGTCAAGACTGGCTTTTCATTCTCACTATAACGGACAAAGATGATTCCAATTCGTCTCGCTAGCTCATAGTCCTCTTCAAAGTAACCATAGGTTCTCATATCGCGGTATAAAACGAAGACATTAGCCCCTGGATTTTTGGTTTTAACTTTAAGCGCTAATTTAACCGATTTAGTACAGCACGTACGGCTACAGTAAGGGTTTTCTTCACAACGCGAGCCAACGCATTGAATAAAGACGAAATTCTGGGCATTTTCTATCTTTGAGTCATGGTTATAGATTGCCTCATCCATTTCAATTTGGGTCATTATTCGCTGATCTTGGCCGTATAAATATTCCTTAGGCTTGTATTCTTGCCCACCAATGGTCAGGATTGCTACACCATGTGCTATCTGTTCGCCATTTTCTAAAGTGGTTGTAAAGCTGCCTAAGAAGCCACCAACCTCTTTGATGCCCACACCTACATGGAGTTTGATCTTGGGATGGTTGCTTACTTGGTCGATAAGCCCAGCAACAAATGCTTTCATATCTTCTCCTCTGAAGCCAGTGGAGAATCTTCGCGCAACGCCGCCTAGAACTTGGTCTTTTTCAACCAAATGAACTTCGTAACCTTGATCTGCAATGGATAGAGCACTGGTCATACCCGCTACTCCGCCTCCGATGACCAAGGCAGCATGGTTCATGGCCATGAAGATCGGTTGAACAGGCTGTTGCATGGAAGCGCGGACAATCGCTAACTTTGTCAGATCTTTAGCCTTTTCCGTCGCTTTTTCCGGCTCATGCATATGAACCCAAGAACATTGGTCACGGATATTGGCCATGTCAAACAGGTGAGCATTTAAACCGGCTTCCTTCAACGTCTCTTGGAATAAAGGCTCGTGGGTTCGTGGACTACAGGAAGAGACCACAATTCTATTCAACTTTTGTTCGCTAATCAGAGCTTTGATCGAAGCCTGAGCATCTTGAGAACAAGCATAGATTTTATCAGTTGCATAAGCCACGGTGGGCAGAGTCTTAGCGTACTCAACGACGCTAGGGACATTGACAACGCCGCCAATATTGACCCCACAGTGACATATAAAGACACCTGTTCGGATAACATCTCCGGCAACATCCAGTTCGGCTGGATATTCTTTTTCACTGACTAAGGTTCCCCGCTGATCCGCTAATAAAGCGGAAGCTGATCCGGCAGCTGCACTGGCTTGCATAACAGTTTCCGGAATATCTCTGGGTCCGCTAAAGGCTCCGGCCGCAAAAATCCCTGCTTTAGAGGTATTTACTCCAGTGAGGGGTTCAAGCTCAGCAAAGCCAAATTTATTGACTTTAAGATCTAACAGTTTGGCTAATTCTTTAGAGCTATCTCCTGGTTCAATCCCCACAGATAGAACGACTAAATCAAATTGGTCAGTGCTGATTTGACCGTCTTCTGTCGAGTATCTTATGACAGCGTCTCCAGAACCATCTTTGGCTTCGGTTACTTCATATATACGGGAACGAATGAAGTTAACTCCATGTTGATTCTTAGCACCTTCATAATACTTTTCAAAGTCTTTACCAGGAGTTCTCATATCCATGTAGAATATGGTAGTATCAACCGGTATATGGCTGTGTTCTTTAGCGATGACTGCTTCTTTTATTGCGTACATACAGCAAACACCGGAACAGTAATTTTTATCGATTTTGACGTTTCTGGAACCGACACACTGAATCCAAGCGATCTTCTGTGGTTCTTTTTGGTCAAAAGGCCTTACCAAATGACCGTCAAAGGGCCCTGATGCGCTGAGCAGACGCTCGAACTCCAGACTTGTAATAACGCTTTTGATTTGTCCATAACCGTAGTAATCGAGGCTAGAGGCATCAAATACTTTAAAACCAGGATTAAGAATCATCGAGCCTACTTCAACTTCAAATTCTTTGTCTTCCATCTGATGGTCTATTGCCCCAGCTTGACAGGCCTTAACACATTTCAGACAAATGTCCTTACCTTTGGCTTTACCGCGGGTTTGATACAAACAATTCTTTTCGTCAATTCCATAGGCATTGGGGAAGGCTTGCGAATACTGTTTGAAGGCAGCTTTGCGTTTTCCTAAGCCCTGGTTGAATTCATCATCGACTTTAACTGGACAAGCTTCAGCGCAGGCTCCGCAACCCGTACATTTTTCGAGATCAATATAACGTGCCTTTTGCTTAATGGTAACTTTGAAATTACCTGCTTCTCCTGCTGTTTTGACAACTTGTGAATTGGTGTAGGTTCTTACATTAAGATGGCGTCCGCATTCCACTAATTTTGGGGATAAAATACACATCGAGCAATCATTGGTTGGGAAGGTCTTATCCAACATTGGCATAGTTCCGCCAATTGCTGACGATTCTTCTACCAAATGAACTAAGTATCCCGACTCTGCTAAATCCAGTGCAGCTTGAATCCCGGCAATTCCTGCGCCAACAATCAAAACAGAACCTATTTTATTTTGACTCATTACAACCCCTCTTTCTTCCTTACTCCTTATTAAAGATAGTTACAACAATCACAAGGAACAGTTTATTAATTCGCCATATAAAGCATAAATCCTTTCTCTATATGACAAAAATTTTAAAAATTATGTTATTTACGAAATTAGACTTATCTTTTTTAATCCAAACGGCTTAAATCCATGATTTTTTCTAGAATCCCACTCCTAGAAGTGGGATTCTAGGGTTTCTTGTACTCACTATTTAACAAATTAAGGGGAACGCCTTCCCTAGTATATCTTGGTGAAGCTCGGTAGAAATATCTATTTCTCGTCCTAAGCTAAAGGAGTAGAGGGTGCTTTTTACGACCTTGATCTTGGTTAACTGCTCGATAGCCTGAGCGTAAAGTGAAAGTTGAAGGGCATATCGTTTTTTCAAGACCTCCTCAGGATCCATCACCTTATCTGTCTGAAATGAATCCGTCTTGTAGTCGAGAATTTCCGCTTTTTCCTCTTGGCGATCGTCAATATAAATAATCACAACATCGATAACCCCTTGGACTAAAACAGTTGTTTGATCCTCAGCTGGAATCGTCAAGGTAAATGGGACTTCTCGAAGTACTTTTTCTGCCTTAAAGAGCCGCTGTCCAAGTGGAGATCCCAGAAACTCAACAATTTGACTTGCCTGAATGATGCTCTTTTCCTCGGCACTGAGAATTTCACGTTCCTCGAGTAGATTCAAGAATTCGAGAATATAGTCCAACTGTTCTGTCTGAACTAAGGTTGGCCAGAGATTTCTCAGTTCCTTAAAGGGAATGTGCTGCATTACCGCGTGCAAGGCTGTTCCTCGTTCTGCAGCTGTCATTGATTGCGCGACTTGAAGAAATTTAGGTCGTTTCATAACATCAGCTTGCTTAGAGAGCGTCGAAATCGGGGAAACGTCGTCTTGGGTATGCCAATTATTCTGCCGTTTTAGTTCGCTCACACTTGTTTTGGCTATTTGGCGAACAGATTTATGGTGGGGATATTGCCAGCTTAACCGCTGGCTGACCTCAACAAACCATTGCTCAACAGTTTTGTCTTCAACTGGGCACTCTGATTTGTTTTGGTTTACTAAGTTAATACTTTCTTTAAGGTCCGCTATTTCACCATCGTTATCCTTATCATCCTCTTCTCGATATACTTCGTCACTCTCTTCGTGATACCTCTCGCTACTTTCTTCATTAACTGGCATCAAACTTTGATGAAGATGGATTTCCCAGCGTGAACCTGCTTCAGGCAGGGAAAACGTCCTTTGAGGGTTTTCTGGGAATTCTGCTGTCCCGAAGAGCGGTTGGGGATGGCGGGCTAGGGCAGGTCCAATCCAATCTAGAAAACATTTGGCACTCCGAAGTTGACCATCTGGTAAGGGGATTTCGTTCCACTCCGAAGTTCGTTGCCATTTGGCAAGTGTTTTATCGAAGGTATCTATATTACCATAGAGAAAAAGTCGTTCCTTAGCTCGAGTGAGTGCTACATAGAGGATCCTTAATTCTTCAGCCAATGATTCTTGGGCTAGACGTTGTTTGAGAGCGTACTGGATTAAGGAGGGGTAGCGAACATTGTTTTCCACATCGATAATCGGCATACCCATTCCTAGCTTTGAGTGGAGGAGCACCTTTCCCTTGAGGCTTTGTGTGTTAAACGTTCGTCCTAAACCAACGACAAAAACAACTGGGAACTCCAAGCCTTTGCTGGCGTGAACTGTGATCAAACGAACAACATTTTCATTTTCTCCTAAAGCACGGGCATTGCCCATGTCTTTGCCTTGTCCTTGAAAGCGATCTAAAAAACGGAGAAAACGGAACAAGCCACGGTACCTTGTGGATTCAAAGCGACTAGCACGGTCATAGAGGACCCTTAGGTTAGCCTGACGCTGAATGCCTGCTGGCAAGGTCCCCACATAAGTCAAGTACCCGGTCTCTTCATACAGAGACCAGAGCAGATCCGCTAAGGATGATCGACGAGATCTGGTTCTCCAGGTTTGTAGGTTACTCCAAAACCTGGTGATTTTATCCTTAAGTGCCGGAGCACTGCCTAAAATAACTTGGGCCTTCTCTAGTCGTCGCTCCCAAGATTCTTCATAGAGACCTAAGATTTGTCTGAAATCCCTTTCTAGCTCCTTGGTCAAAGTTTCATGTAGTCCGGCCCATACTCCTAGGGTTAAGGCCTCAAAGAAGTCTCCTTCAGGCAGCATCATTCGGACTTTGCCTAACTCACTCCCATTTAGACCCACGAGGGGAGAACGCAGGACCGCCGCCAAGGGAATATCCAGACGTGGATTGTCGATTGTCTTAAGCAAGGACAACATTGTTTCCACTTCGCTGGCTCCGAAGTAACCACTGGTTGTTTCCGCATAGACGGGAATGTTAGAGCTTTGGAATTCTTCTACATAGATCGGGGCAACCGCTGAATACGAGCGCATCAAGATGACAATATCCGAATAGCGGACGGGACGAAAAAGTTTAAGCTCTTTATCAAAGATTTGAAATTCTGACTCTTGCACCATGTGCTGTATTCGTTCACTGACTAATCGGGCTTCGATCCGTGCCTTATCAAGATCTTCCGGAGATAAGGTTTCTTCCGTCCTTGAAGAGGACTGCGCCTCCGTGTCTAAGTTGCTTTCTAGAGAAGAAGATTCTCTGTCGGCCGTTCCCTCATCACAGGAAAGGTCGGTTAATTGTTTCTTTATACTGCTAGAGTCAATCAGGTGAACTTCAATCGGTCCTTCTGCTGTGCGCAGTTGATCTTGTCCAGAGACAAATGAGGCACCATATTGTAGAGCTGCTTGGTCATCGTAGGAGATTTCTCCTGCGCCCTGGGTCATGATCTGACGAAAGAGGAAATTTACTCCGTCTACCACTTCAAGACGACTTCGAAAGTTCTTGTTGAGATCTATGACAATCTTCGCTTCAGCTGGTTCACTCAGCGAACTAGGGGTCCAATGGGGCAATGTGCTGTATTTGGTAAGAAATAAGCTGGGATCGGCCATGCGAAAGCGATAAATGCTTTGCTTCACGTCTCCGACCATAAAAAGATTAGGAGATCCCTCTTGCCTCGAGACAAGCTGTAAGATGCGCTCTTGGACGGGGTTAATATCTTGGTATTCATCCACCAGCACTTCCGCAAAATACTCCTTTAATCCTTGGGCGATGGGCGAAGCATCCCCCTCTACCTCCAGTAATTGCAGCGCAAAATGTTCTAAATCCGTAAAGTCTAAGATGTTCCGAGATTCTTTGGCTGCCCTATAGACTTGAGAGAATTCTTGGACTAAAGCACTGAGTGTTTCTACCATCGTCCCCATCTCGCGAAGGGCAGGAAGTTGGAGCTTTATAGGAAAGGCAAAGACGTTATCCTTGAGAGAATTGAGTTTCTTCTTAGCCTCATCTCTTAATTTCTTGCATTCTTCTTGTAATGACTTTTGGGTTGCTTCGTCAAGGTCCTCTGGTTCCAGGTCAGAGGTGGGTATTTTCTTAGATTTCGAACGAATTGGCTTTAACTTAGAAAAATTGACGGCGCATTGTAATTGTGTTTCGACCTGGGTCCAATCTCCTTCTTTCAAGACACGATTTAGTAAGCCAACTTGATTTAAATCATCTTGGATTGTCTCTGCATAGGGCGCTGGCCCACCTTGATGGCAGGTGATCTGGAGGGCTCGTTCAAGTAGATTTAAACTTTCACCGACACGATCCAGGAGTCCTTGGCGGACGGATTGTCCCCATTCGCTTTGCATCAAGGATTCAATAGAATCCCACACATAGGCCTTCTGAAGAGCATTCAGCCATTTAGCTGGCAGTGGTTGACTATAGGCAAAATTATAGAGATGCAAAACATGATCCATCAAAGGTTGGTCATCACGATCCGAACCAAAGGCATCGACAAGCTTTAAAAAGGCGAGGTCTTCTCGTTCATAGTGAGTTTCAAAGAGGTCTTCAACCATGTCCTGACGCAAAAGTTCAGCTTCTGCTTGATCAGCAACTCGAAAGGCTGGATCTAGTTCAAGTTGGTAAAAATACTTGCGGATCAATTCCAAACAAAAGGAATGTAAGGTCGTAATGCTGGCCCGATTCAGCAGGGTGCGTTGGTTTAAGAGACGCTCAACTGCTCCCATCTCAAGTTCCTGAAACAAAGCATCATCTAAAGCTTTGCCGATACGCTCTTTCATTTCGTTAGCTGCCGCTTTAGTAAAGGTTACGACAAGAAACCGATCCACATCGACTGGCTCTTCAAGGTCTGTGATTCTGTGAATCAAGCGTTTTACGAGGACCGCAGTTTTACCAGAACCAGCAGCAGCAGCTACCAAAAGCTGGCCCCTTAATTGGATGGCGGCTAATTGTTCCGCTGTCCATTTTGGCTCACTCATCTTCGATCCCCTCCTTCCAACCAGTTGAGATCAAGGTTTTTAGAGCTTTTGAGTTCTCTTAGTTGTGGGCGGTCATCGGCTGAGGATCCAAAATTTTGCGTGGAGGTCGTGATATTCTCGACACGCTTCCAGACCTCCTCTTGCTTCAAGGCAGGTAGGTCTCGATATTGGTTTTCTGGAAGATAAGGATCAAAGTGACACACGGGTTTATAAGAACAGTATTGACAGCCCGTGCTCTTTCCTCTTCGGTATGGAGATAGGGAAATATCTCCATCTAATAGCCTTTCCCCTGTCTGTCGGAACCACTTATGAAGATAATCACTAAGCATCGAAAACTGGTCCTCAGTCAGGACATTGGCGCCTTTCTTAAAGGTTCCATCTTTTTTTAAGTTTAGCCCGAGTAAATCCGATTGTCCGGTGGCAAAGGAAGAATCCATGGCTTCTAAGACCCGTGGATTAGCTAATAGATACCCACTGACTTTGATGGCTTGGACACGACGTTGTTCCAATTCTTCCGAACTAATCGGGATCTTCTCTTCCAGCTGGGGTTCCAGGACAGGAAAATACAGAAACCCTGCGGGGACCTTCTGCGGTAAAGCGCTATCCAGATTGGCAGTTATATCTGATCGTAAGACTCCCACTTCTACAAGTGGGAGTGCTACCCCCGGCTCTGCTTCGGTGGGGGTAGAGTCCCCCACCGAAGACTCGATGTTCAACTTTAGTTGAACGAGTTCACTAAGC
>LADV01000028.1 GCA_000961805.1 Peptococcaceae bacterium BRH_c23
AAAAAACATAGGAGGGACTTTTCTTCATGAACATTAAACCTCTCGCAGATCGGGTGATCATTAAAGCACTCCCGATGGAAGAAAAAACTAAAAGCGGAATTATTATGCCGGATACCGCTAAGGAAAAACCACAAGAAGGCGAAATTGTCGCTGTAGGACCTGGCAAAATGGAAAAGGGTGTTCGCGTCGCTCTCGATGTTAAGGCAGGCGATCGTGTGATTTATTCCAAATACGCAGGGACCGAAGTAAAGTATGACGGTCAAGAATATCTTATCCTAAAAGAGTCAGATATTTTAGCCATTATGGGCTAGTTCAATAAGAATTATTTATAAGGAGTGAAATACGTTGGCTAAACAAATTATTTTTAATCAAGATGCACGTCACGCTTTAGAACGCGGAGTTAATGCTCTAGCTGAAGCTGTTCGTGTAACCCTAGGACCTAAGGGACGTAATGTCGTTCTCGATAAGAAGTTTGGATCGCCCCTGATCACGAACGACGGAGTAACAATTGCTCGTGACATCGAATTGGAGGATCCGTTTGAAAATATGGGAGCTCAACTTGTTAAAGAAGTTGCTACCAAAACCAATGATGTGGCTGGGGACGGTACCACAACTGCTACTGTTTTAGCACAAGCGATCATTCGCGAAGGGCTTAAGAACGTTGCAGCTGGTGCAAATCCTATGGGCATTAAACGTGGAATTGAGCAAGCAGTGGAAGTTGTGGTTGCAGACATTAAAGCTAATGCCAAACTCGTTGAGACGAGTGAAGCTATTGCCCAAGTCGCCTCCATCTCTGCTAGCGACAAGAACATTGGTGATCTTATCGCTCAAGCCATGGAGAAAGTCGGCAAAGACGGCGTCATCACAGTTGAAGAAGCTAAAGGCATGACAACTGAACTTGAAGTGGTTGAAGGAATGCAATTTGACCGCGGATATATTTCTGCATATATGATCACAGATACGGAAAAAATGGAAGCCGTACTTAATGATCCTTACATCCTGATTACTGACAAGAAAATCAGTGCTATTCAAGACGTTTTACCAGTCTTGGAAAAAGTAGTTCAAGCGGGTCGTCAACTGATGATTATTGCCGAAGACATTGATGGGGAAGCACTAGCTACCCTCGTTGTCAACAAGCTACGTGGAACCTTCGTTTGTGTCGGAGTTAAAGCCCCTGGCTTCGGAGATCGTCGCAAAGCAATGCTCGAAGACATTGCCGTACTGACAGGCGGAACCGTGATCACAGAAGATCTAGGCTTAAAACTAGAAAACACCACGGTTGAAATGCTGGGCCGTGCCCGCCAAGTCCGTGTAACCAAAGAGGAAACTACGCTTGTTGAAGGTGCTGGTAACACTGACGATATTAAAAAACGTGTTGAAGCCCTTAAACGACAAATTGAAGAAACTACTTCCGACTTTGATCGTGAAAAGCTCCAAGAGCGTTTAGCTAAATTAGCTGGCGGTGTTGCAGTAATTCAAGTCGGTGCAGCAACCGAAACAGAAATGAAAGAGAAGAAACTCCGCATTGAAGATGCTTTAGCTGCGACTCGTGCTGCTGTTGAAGAAGGAATCGTGTCTGGTGGAGGGACTACTTTGATTGATGCTATCCAGGCCTTAGATAGCCTTAATTTAGTCGGTGATGAGGCAACTGGTGTTAATATTATTCGCCGTGCACTTGAAGAGCCACTTCGTCAAATCGCCAACAATGCTGGGCATGAAGGCTCCGTTGTTGTTGGTAAGGTTCGCGAATCCGGCAAGCGAGGAATTGGCTTCAATGCTGTAACTGAAGTCTATGAAGATATGATTGCTGCTGGTATTGTTGACCCAGCCAAAGTTACTCGTTCGGCTCTGCAAAATGCAGGTTCCATCGCTGCTATGCTTCTGACCACTGAATGCTTAGTCTCTGATCTGCCTGTCAAAGATGGCGGAATGGGTGGCGGTATGCCGGGTGGCATGGGCGGCATGGGTGGTATGGGCGGCATGATGTAATTAAAGCCCTGTAACCGTTGGTACCAAAGGGTTTGTGTTGCAAAAATGCTTAAATACCCCAGAAGGTAACGAAAAGGTAACAAATCCAAAAAAAATATGGATACCCCTGGTAGTATGGGATATTTAGAGGCTTTTCATGAGTTCACTGAACTTGTGGGAAGCCTCTTATTTTCGTGTCTTTGTGGTGGCAGATAATACTATCTGCAGTAGTCTGAGTGACGATTAGAAGACGAAGAAGAGGTTACGCTACTCTTATTAAGTCAAAAACATCCCCCTGAACGCCAAAAACGGTATCATGAGGGATGTTGTTTTACTCTTCAGTGACTTATAAATTGACCAAAACCTGAACTAGGATGGTTACTGGAGTTCTGAAACTAAGTCTTACATAATCTCTTCTAAAGATTATTCTCACTTACATAGAGGGCAATTTGCTTGAGATATCGGTTTATGTCTTCGAGGTTATCTTGAATAATATTATAGACTACCTCAGGTGAAATATCCCAATAGACATGGACTAAGCGGTTGCGAAATTTAGTGATCTCGACCATAGCGGGTTCTAAGTCTTGAGTTATTCGATGTTTTTCTAATTCCCGAAAAACGTCGGCATAAGTTTTGGGAACCTCGAATTGCTGATTTACTTGAAGCATGGAAATAAGGCGATTGCCAACATTGATACAGGATTCGATACATAACTGAAGATAACGCTCAGTGGCACTCTGTAGTATAGAATTATTCAAATAATCTTCACTGGATGTTTGAGCGACTTCCTTCAGTCGTCCGTGATACTTGGAGATTTGACGCATTTGAAAAGCAAGTTTTTCATCCATAAACAGTCCTCCCTGAAAGAGTTTTAAGTAGTGTGTTGTTACATTCATCGAGCAATGGTTTAAAATCCAGATAATACTTAACTGTTTCTTCCCAAAAATCGACGTATTCTTCGCGATTGTTAAGTAAAAGAATTTTCGATTGTTTTATTGCTCCATACTGTATGGTTAGAGGAGCAGTGTTTAAGTTGATTACATCAATGTCATCTGATTGAAGTAAGTTGGTGATTATTCCCATGACTTGAAGGTGAAGCTTATCGAGTTCATTTAGACTAAGATTTTTATGATATAAAATAGCCAGATCAACATCGCTTAAGGGGGTTTCTTTGTTTGTAGCTAAAGAGCCGAAGAGAATTACAGCACTGATTTTTTGCTCTAAGCCCGCTAATGATTGGGGTAACCCCTTAAGTCTTTCGCGAATGAACTTGAAATCGAAGGGTTTACTATCAAAAATCATATTAATCACCATCCCTAGGATTATTATACCAGTAATTTCCTTTATGTAACAGTTGTCCTTTAAAAAAGGAGTGAACTATAGTTCCAATTATAGGAACCGTTCCCCACGTTTTTGTTTTTCAATAAACTCGTTAAGATCATCTTTTTTGACCCGCCAACTATGACCTATTTTAAAGGCGGGAATTTTATTGGCCTGAACCAGACGGTAGGTGGTAACCTTGCTAATTTGTAGGTATTCAGCCACCTGGCGTATGGTCATTATTTCTTTCTCTTCGGCCATATATGCTCACTCCTTAATCCTTTGCCATACTACGAGTGATTATATTGATCAGAACTGATAACTTAATTATATATTATGTTTCCAAAGAAGGATATTTTTCACGAATTATCGCTTTTTTATACTAGTTAATATAAAGACCATACAAACATTGAGCCCTTCAATCAGTCGTATCAAAATTACGGTTTATGTTCATTTGTGGTAATGTACAATTCTTTACGTCTCAATTTCCTTATCTTTTTGGACAAACATGGCCATCGTACGCTATGACAATAGTTGCCTTAGTGATCATCTACGGATTACCACTGGTTATAAAGTCAATTCCTTCGACGCTGGTGGTGATTGTTGGCATGATTGCAATTGCCATGACACTCGACGCCAAGGTCCCCATGATCGGAGACATGGGAATCATTACCCGGTCCTTACCCAGTTTTTCTATACCCAATCTGCAGATAACAATGGAGACTCTAATGATAATTGTGCCGTATTTCTAGCCGCTGAAAAAGCAATCTTTTTAACTCAACATAACCCCAATGCTACCATTGAGATTGTCTATGTAGTCAATAGTGAACGTCCAAATCAGACGTATTACGAGATATGGATACAGACGCTATAACCTTAAAAAGGAATCAAAAGCTGCTTCCAATACAAGTGAAGTTGAAACAGGCCAAGTTGATTATACAGTGAGGTTTATTCACGGTGAGCCAGGCCCTTCGATTGTAAAATATACGAATGATGGTGAATTTGACGTCGTGGTAATCGGGAGCCGGGGTTTAAACGGTGTACAGGAATTGGTTCTAGGAGGAGTTAGTCACAAGGTGGTAAAAAGGGCTAATTGTCCTGTATTAATTGTCAAATAGATGAAAACAACCCAAACCAGTAACACTCCTACAGCGACTGTTGAGGAGGTTACTGGTTTTTGTATTTAGTTGTTAATATTCCAAAATGGAATACATTATATAAAGGAATATTATAATTGTGCAGCGAATAACCTGTTTTAGTGAAGGGTGTGATTACGTGAATTTGACACGTTTACGAACTTTGGTCATGGTGGCTAGAAGTGGAAATATTAGCAAGGCCGCGCTTGATCTTCACCTTAGCCAGCCAGCTGTAACCAAGCACATTCAAAGCTTGGAAGAGTACTATGGGAAATCTCTTATTGATCGTTCCGCTCGAGAGGCTGTGCTCACAGAAGAAGGGCACCTCCTTTATCGTTATGCTGTAGAAATACTCCGATTAATGGATGAAGCAGATACAGCGTTGGCTGAAGTGAGCAAAACCGTTCAAGGATCATTACGTCTAGGAGCAAGTTCGATTCCTGGACAGTATATTCTGCCCTTTGTCCTAGGTGAATTCAACCGTAGCTATCCGGATGTAGACCTAGTGGTGGAGATGGGGGACACCGGTCAGATTACCCGTCTCGTGTTAGAGAACAATGTGGATCTCGGGTTGGTTGGGAATAGGGTGAAAGAGCGGCAGTTAGAATGTTACCCTTGCGCAGAGGACGAATTGGTACTGATCCTTCCCTTAGACCATCCCCTAGCGCAGGTAGAGGAGATTAGGGCTGCAGATCTTTACAGGGAAAAAATAGTGTGGCGAGAAGTTGGCTCAGGGACTCGAAAGACCGTCGAGGGCTGGTTGGCTCAAGCTGGAGTTAAGCTGGAGGAGAAAAAGGGAGATCTGGAACTGGGTAGCACGGGTGCGGTCGTGGCAGCCGTTGAAGCGGGTTTAGGTCTGTCCATTGTCTCAATCTGGGCTGTTGTTAGGCCTTTAGCTTGGAAAACGCTGGCGGTTAGACGATTGAAAGATCTAAGTATGAAACGTCAGTTGTATGTCATTCGCTCCACCCAGAATACGCGTCGATCTGCTCAAGCGTTTCTCGATTTTATCCTCGGTGATGAAGGAAAGCGTGCTTTGGATCAGATCTTCGCAGAGATCCCCTGGTTCAGTGAACAGGAGTGAATAACGAAGGAGTAAGCGGATGATGCTATCCAAGCGTGCTGAAGAATTTATGAAGCAGGGAAATAATTGCTGTGAGGCGGTAGTGCGAGCAGCAGATACAGTTTGGGGCTTGAAACTTGCGCCTGAGGTCGTAGCAGTTACCTCATTGTTTAAAGAAGGTATGGACAGCGGGTGTACTTGTGGTGCCTTAGTGGGTATGGTCATGATCTCCGGTATTCTAGAAAACCGTTATGGGCATCCTTTGAAGGATAAGTTGGCTGCAGATTTAACGTCTCGTTTTCGAGGGGAATTCGGCTCTACCTGTTGTCGTGTGATCTGTAAGCAAAGGCCTTTATGGGAGAAAATTGGCAGGAAAGGCTGCATTGTACTGACAGCCAAAACTGCCGGGATTCTAGAGGAGGTATGGGCAGATGTCCAGCAGAGTGCCAACCAAAATCGCAGTGATTATACCCAGGCTCAATGAGGCTGACACCCGGGCCTTAAAGGTCATTATTTTTATCTCGATCATGGCAGTGACTTTATTATTGAATCATTACCATGGGTGGTCTGATTATTTACGAAATACTCATAATCTCCAATTTCTTAAAGAAATGGTTCAGAGCAAACTTTGGCAAGCAACTTTACTCTATATAGGCATAACGGTTATCAGCTGTGTAGTGTTCGCTTTGCCCGGTATCACCTTCGCTGTTTTTGCGGGTATACTTTTTGGCCCGTGGCTTGGAATTATTATTTGTTTAGTTGCCACCACAATGGGTGCCTCTATTGCCTTTATTGTTGGCCGTTTTTTCTTAAAGGATGCGATTAAGCCCTTAGTGGAAAAAAATAAAACTCTAAAAAAGCTATTGTTCGGTGAATCTGGTAAAAGTGATTTGGTGCTACTGATGATTACTAGGCTCGTCCCGCTTTTCCCTTATAATCTACAAAACTTTGCCTATGGGATTACTGATATTGGTTTTTGGAAATATACCAGCTATACATTTTTGTTTATGTTGCCGGGTGTGGCATTTATTACCATCGGCACTGCAGGAATAACCTCACCTTCAAATAGATGGGCTTATTTGACAATAGCAGGCACCCTCTTAATCGTAGTGTTCTTGTTGGGATTACTACTGAAACGGAAGCATTTTGGTGCTCACTAAAGCAAAGCCAAAATTATACTGTTGGTTGCAAGTCAATAGGAGGAAAAGGTTGTATTGTGCTGACAACCAAACCTGCCGGGATATTAGAGGAGGTATGGGCAGATGTCCAGAAGTGTGCCGACCAAAATTTCCGTGATTATACCCACCCTCAATGAAGTTGAAACCATCGGCCGGTTAATTAAATCTCTGCAAGGGATTCCGGCGTTGGAGATCATTGTAAGTGATGGGGGAAGTACGGACGGTACGATTCAGCTGATCAGCCAATATGGGGGCGTCGCTGTGCAAAGTAAGCCTGGCCGGGGTGTCCAGCTGAACGCAGGAGTTCAGGCCGCAGCAGGGAGCATTTTGCTGTTTTTGCATGCTGATTCCCGGTTAGCAGTATCGGCAATAGCCCAGATCAGACAGGCCATAAGCAGGGGAACTCAGTGGGGTTGTTGTCAGCTGAAGTTTGATGAAGAAGCTCGGTTTTTTAAGATTCTGGCCAAAACATCCAACTGGCGCGCCCGTTATTTATCGATGTGCTACGGTGATCAAGGGATATATTGTACGCGAACTTTTTTTGATAGTATTGGAGGATTTCAGGACTGGACTTTTTTAGAGGATTTAGAGTTTTCAAAGCGCGCGCGGAGTAGGGTGAAGGCCTGTGTTTTGAAGGACCAGATTATCACCAGCACCAGGCGTTTTAGACAGCATGGTCTTTGGTATACTTTCTGGAAAATGCAAGGGGTAAAAGCACTGTTTGCACTAGGATTTCCTTTGTCTTTCATTGAACGCTTTTACCGAGGGAGTGGGAGAGAAAAAGAATGTCAACCGGTGTCATAGTGATGAGCAAAGTTCCCTTGCCAGGCAGAAGCAAGAGCCGTCTACAGGAAAAAGCTGGTACTCTGCAGGCAGCTTTGTTTCACCGGGCCTGTCTTTATGACTTACAGGTGGAGTTACGTACTTGTGGAATACCTGCCAGAATTTATATTGCGGGGGGGGCCAACGAGGAGTTCTGCTCCTCATTTCCCCATGCGCTGCCGGAGGGATTTTCCTGTTTGGAGCGATTGGATTGGACAAATTTCGTTTTATTTCAGCAAAAAGGCAGGGATCTGGGAGAACGGATGCTTTGCGCCGTACAGGAGAGTCTGACTGAATTTAAGCAAGTAATTCTAATCGGTTCGGATATTCCTGGTATTAATCAAACTCTTTTGGAACAGGCCAGTGCGGAACTTCGGCAGCATGATCTTGTGCTGGGGCCAGCCATGGATGGAGGGTATTATTTAATCGGTTTAAAAGATGTTAATCGATTTCTTTTTCGCCATATTGAATGGGGCAGTGGACAGGTGCTGGAGCAAACCTTGCAAGCCGCCCGGCAACATCAGTTGCGAATAGCGTTATTGCCAGAACTGCAAGATATTGACCGTTGGCAGGATCTCATAGCATGGAAAGGCCGGACCGAGGGCAGTAGAGGAAAGTCAACTCTGGCTTGGCGTTATGCTAGTTATTTATTGCAGTGTCCGATAGGTGACGGATTGAAAACAGTAGAAAGTGAGATGATGTCTTGAATTTGCGGATTAAAGAGTACCTAAGTAAAGCAGTAGCGGGTGGTGAACTTCGTAAGTCAGAAATAGAAGCATTGTTTCGAGTTCCGGTGCTCTCGGAAGAGTACTTCATGATTCTTCATGCCGCTCGATCTGTGAGTGAGCAAGCAGCTCAGGGGTTGGCTGAGGTGCATGCTCAGGTGGGCATTAATGCTGGGCCCTGTCCTCGTAATTGTGTTTTTTGCTCCTTTGCAGCCTGTCATGGGATTTTCAAGACAGCTACGGTACTAGGGATGGAGGAAATTATTGAACGGTGTGATCACTTTCAACGGGCAGGCGCAAACGCGATTTACTTGATGATGACGGCCAATTTTGATTTTGTCGAGTTTCTGAAGATGGGGTGCGAGGTTCGGGCTGCTCTAGGGCCAGAAGCCGTCTTGCTTGCTAATACCGGGGATTTCGGGCATGAGGGAGCGGAAGCATTGCGCCAAGCTGGCTTTCAGGGAATCTATCATGCAGTCCGTTTGAGGGAAGGAAAGGTCACACTAATTAAGCCGGAAACTCGTTTGCGGACAATCCAAGCGGCTAAAGACGTGGGCTTGGTGATTGCGACCTGTGTGGAACCGGTCGGTCCGGAACACAGTGTGGAGGAGTTAACAGAAATGACCCTTCTCACCCGAGAAATGGCGCCCGTCTTTAGTGGTGCCGCTCGGCGTATTCCTATTCCCGGTACTGTGCTTGCCCAAGAGGGAATCGTGTCAGAAGCAACTATGGCACTGATCCTAGCGGTTGTCCGCCTAGGCGTGGGCTACACGGTACCATTAAACTGTACCCATGAACCAAACGGCATGGGGGTTCTGGCAGGGGCAAGTATTTTGTGGGCAGAAGAAGGCTCAAACCCACGGGATGTCCGAGAACAAACCAGCCGGGGTTATTCTGTGGAGGGCTGCCAAACAGTCTTGAGTGAAGCTCATTGGAAGGTTGCCGATGGACCTTCCCCGGCAGTGCTGAGAAGGATATAAAAGTCCCGAATGGCAAATTTAAAGAGCATGGTTCATAAAATATGAGGGGGAACTATTAATGGAAAAGAAGATGATTTTTGGGAAACGTTTAGCTTTGGCTTTGACTGTAACATTAACTTTGGTACTGTCTGGTTGTGGTTCCAGCAGCACCACCGGGCAACCCACTCCAACGACACCCGCAACTAATACTGCGTCGAATAGCACGCCGGATTCACCTAGTAAGGAGATCAAAGACTTTAAATATTATACTGCCGACCAGCTCAAGCAAGCCATCGAGAAGAAAACTCCTCTGCAAATTGTGGATATTCAAGTGGAAGCAGAGTATAATGCCCATCACATTCAAGGGGTAATCCCAACTTATGCGTATCCCGTTAAAACCGATGAGGAAAAAGCTAAACTTGCTAAGGTTTTACCAGAACTGAAGGCTTCGCAGGATCCGATCGTGGTCGTTTGCCCTAAAGGGGGCGGTGGAGCCAAAAGTGCAATTCAATACTTAGCCGATCAAGGCATTGCGGAATCCAGGCTCTTGATTCTGAAAAAAGGCCAAGCTGGATGGCCCTATGCCGAGCTATTAACGAAGTAGAAGATGGAACACGACTTATAGAAGTTTGGTTCTTTAGAGTGGATCGATGATGGGAAGGGTTAATGTGGTAAAAAGCTTTCTAAGTGGATATAAAGGAAAACTCTTAGTATTGTTAGTGGTGCTAGGGCTATACTACTTTATTCCCGTGATAAAAATAAATATTAATCAAGTTTTTTTTATTCTTAGTAATATGGATGTCGATTTAGTGAGGGGCTATATTTTAGGGTTTGGCATTTGGGCCCCAATAGTCTCCTTTCTGTTGATGATTTTCCAGTCTGTAATAGCGCCCCTGCCCGCCTTTATCATCACCTTTGCCAACGCTAGTTTGTTTGGTTGGGTATACGGCGCGATTCTTTCGTGGTCTAGTGCTATGGTAGGGGCTGCATTGTGTTTTTATATTGCTAGGTATTTAGGACGAGTCGTGGTTGAGAAACTGACCTCTCGAACAGCCTTAGAGAAGGCCGATCATTTTTTCCAACAGTATGGGAAATTCGCCATCGTAATTGCTCGATTACTTCCTTTTGTTTCGTTTGACATAGTGAGTTATGCAGCTGGGTTAACGTCGATGAGATTTTGGCCGTTCTTTATTGCCACAGGAATTGGACAACTGCCAGCAACTATTGTTTACTCTTATATCGGAGGTATGTTAACGGGTACAACCAAGACGTTGGTCTTTGGGTTGTTAATGCTGTTTGCAGTTACTGCCTTTATGGTGTTAATCAAGCAAGTTTGGAATGATAGAAAAAAGGAGGTGGAAAAAAGTGTTTAAAAAGTTCCTTGGCAGTGGGGTGCTTTTATTAGGCTTAATGCTATTATTAAGCGCATGTGGGCAGCAGAAACCTGCGAATTCTGACTCAGGCCAAACTAAAGTAGCAGCTGATCTTTCAGTTTATAAAAATGGCGATGTATTTATAACGCCTCAGGAGCTTCAAAAGAAGCTGGGAGATAAATCAGCCATCTTAGTGGATACAAACAAACCAGATGTTTATGAAAAAGGACACATTCCAGGAGCCATCGGAATTGGTTGGCATGGACTTTCAAAAATAGTGGGTAAACCAGGAGATCCTTTATGGGGAACAACTCTGGACAAAGAGGAGCTTACTAAAAAGCTTGAGTCTTACGGAGTGACGAACAGTACGCTTGTGGTATTCACGTCAAATTTGCTGCCTGGACCGGGTTCTGATGGAAGAAGTGTCTGGCAACTTAGGATGGCTGGGCTTGACAATGTTAAGCTTTTATACGGAGGGAATCCTTATTGGAAGGAACTGGGCTTTGAAATGACCAAAGAGGCACCTCCAAAGCCTTTTTCGGTTACGGGGCTTACGCTTAAAGAGTTTGATAAAAGCTACTCAGCGGACAAAGCTTATATCTATGCCAACCTTGGTAAAACAGTCATCATAGATGTTAGGACGGAAAAGGAATATAAGGGAAGCCAAGATTCAGGTGAGGCCAGAGGAGGGCATATTCAGGGAGCAAAGCACTTAGTTTGGTCATCCTTGCTCAATGAAAATGGAACTCCAAAATCCCCTGAAGTAATCATAAAGATGATGGCAGATTTGGGAGTTACTCCACAAGACGATTTTGTAGTTTACTGAACGATGGGTATGCCAGATGTGGGTTGCTTGGGAGGACAGGAGTAAACTCCCTCCAATGAGCAACAAGCAGATTGTGGTTACAATACGCCCGCCGAAATGGTCGTTAAGTTTTCCTGCCAATGGCTGGGCAAAAGCATATACGATAAAACTCAGCATTGATATCGAAGTAACCACTGTCCTATCAACAGAAAAGTTTTGCTCCCAAGACGTGATATAAGCTCCAAATGAGGCGCGTGCTCCAAAAGTGACTAACAGACCAAGGAATAGTATGGCAAGTATCACCCAGGCATAGTCAAAGGGAAGTTTGTGCGCATGTTTTCTCGACAAGAGAATAACCACTTCTTTCTTTAGCTGTGTTATTTTGAGCGTCGTTAGAAAATGGCAGTGACTATATCTAAACGTTTCTAACTGAACATGCTTCCAAGTGACCCCGGTATCTGCCAGGGTCTTCATTAGTTAGTTTTAGTATACATCTTTCTTCTCAATTCAAGTAGTTATTTCCAGTTTAAGTAGATATCAAAATAGCCAGCTCCAGCTCAAGAAACACCTGCTGGATGACAGTAACTGGAATGAAATATTAATGGAAAAAGGTTGAATTTTAATTATACAAGGATAAACTAACCTTGCTTAGAAAAGCATAATCGTGGTGAAAAAATCGAATGAGTTAACGTGTTTTGAAAATATATTTACGCTCTTACCTAAGTGGAATAGAGCAAGCCTAAAACACATATTGTAGGGTAAGAACTCCGCCAGGGAGGCATGATATGAAGAAAAGAGGATTATGGTTACTCATCGGTATCGGCATCGTGTTGATGGGGGGATTTCTAGGACGCTATTATTGGCAGCCAGACCCCACTTATTTAGTCACACACGGCTTAGAACGATTGAACACAGCGACCTCTTTTCGCTACAGTCTAACCCAACATCAATGGGTGGAGGGAAAAGATCGCGTACTCACTCAGATTCTAGGAGAAAAGGATGGTGGGAATACTCGAATCTTAGGACAGCTGGTCGGTAGCGAAGTGGAAATGATCAAAATTGGAGATTCTACCTACAGCAAAGATCCTTTCAGCAAGAAGTGGATACGGTTTGCTAATGCTCCAGCAGCTCAGGAAGTCTTTCTGGCGGAGCTCAACCCCCTATCTTCGCTTCAATTGAAAGAACTCGGTGAGGTGATGCTTAAAGGTCAAGACAAGGTTAACGGAAGTAAGACTTGGGTATTTCAATTAAGACCTAGTGTACAGAATCAAATGATGGAGGTATTTTGGACCGAGTTCCAATACACGCTTTATATACGCAAATCTGATAAAATGCTTGTAAAAGCAACTATCGAAGCTAAGAATAAAGCTAAGTCCGACCCCATGACGATGACACTTGAGTTTAAAGATATTGGTAAGAAGATCGATATTCATGTTCCGGATATCTAAAGAGTTGTAGACACTGAGAGGCAGGAATAGACCCTATTTGTGGGGGATATTCTTGCCTCTTTAATTCATTTTGTCTATTAAAAATGTCTCTAAACGCAATAATAGTATAAGAATATACAAAATTAGTGCTGAAAACACAATGATAGAGAAAAGCGTTTGCACAATGGACTAGCCTCTGGTATAGTTTTGGCATAGTATAATGGAGGTGTCCTTGGATGGAAGAATATATTGCAAAAGTTTTGTTTTCTCGAGAGGAATTGGCCAAGCGCGTGGCCGAACTTGGAGCTGAAATTACTAGGGATTATGAAGGTAAGAATATTTTAGTCCTCGGAATTCTGAAAGGCGCTGTTCCCTTTATGGTAGATCTCATTCGTGAGATCAAATTGCCTTTAGCCTATGATTTTATGGCGTTATCGAGTTATGGAGCGTCTACTCAGTCATCGGGTGTTGTGCGGATCCTCAAGGATTTAGAGCGTAGTGTTGAAGACGTTCATATTCTAGTCACCGAAGATATCGTGGATACGGGCCTAACCTTAAAGTATTTGACCGAAAACTTAAGAGCTCGGAATCCGCTTAGTGTAAAAGTCGTTACTCTCCTTGACAAATCCGAACGTCGTAAAGTCAATGTTGTTCCTGATTACAATGGATTTTCGATCCCCGATGAATTTGTCGTGGGATATGGCTTAGACTTTAACGAAGAGTATCGTAATTTGCCCTATGTCGGAGTTTTAAAGCAAGAGGCCTACGAAATTATATAAATAATAAGAATGGTGTGAATGATAGTGGCTCAGGAAGTTGTCTTAGTTTTGGATTTTGGAGGACAATATAATCAACTTATTGCCCGCCGTGTACGTGAAGCTCATGTGTATTCTGAGATGATTTCCCATAAAACTTCAATTGAGGAAATCCGGGCTCGTCAACCAAAAGGGATTATCCTATCCGGTGGACCGGCAAGTGTCAATCAACAGAATGCGCCCGAAGTTGATCCCGAAATTTATAACTTAGAGATTCCTATTTTGGGGATATGCTATGGGATGCAGCTTATGGCTGTACAACTAGGGGGTAAAGTAGAACATCCAGTAGCTAGTGAATATGGCAAAGCAGTACTCACGGTTGATGCACCGACGGATTTATGGGAAGGCTTAGGTGGAGACCGTCCGTGTTGGATGAGTCATGGTGATTCTGTTATTTCATTGCCAGAGGGCTTTGTAGTCGCTGCTCATACAGGGCATACTCCGGTTGCGGCAATGATGAACGTAGAGCGACATTTTTATGGCGTTCAATTCCACCCGGAAGTAAAACATACTCCAGATGGTCAAGCGATGTTAGAAAAGTTTCTGTTCGAAGTTTGTAAATGCAGTGGGGACTGGACCATGGAGTCATTTATCGAGTTACAAGTCGCTGAAATCCGAGCTAAGGTCGGTAATGGGCATATCCTATGCGCATTAAGCGGTGGGGTAGATTCCTCAGTAGCAGCGGCGTTAGTGCACAAGGCAGTAGGAGATCAATTGACCTGTGTCTTTGTGGATCATGGATTCATGCGTAAGAATGAGGCAGAACAGGTTAAAAAGATTTTCATGGAGCAATTCCAACTTAATCTGGTCTTTGTCGATGTCCATGAACGGTTCATGGAAAAACTCGCCGGGGTATCCGATCCCGAAACGAAACGTAAAGCGATAGGGAATGAGTTTATCCGAGTTTTTGAAGTAGAGGCCTTAAAGCTCGGTAAGGTTGATTTTTTAGTCCAGGGAACTCTCTATCCTGATATTGTCGAGAGCGGGACGGAAACAGCGGAAACGATCAAGAGTCATCACAACGTCGGTGGTTTACCGGAGGACATGAAGTTTGAGCTGATCGAGCCGTTGCGGATGCTTTTTAAAGATGAAGTGCGTGAACTAGGCATCGAACTTGGAATGAGTGAAGAGATTGTCTGGCGTCAACCGTTCCCAGGACCGGGTCTGGCAATTCGAATACTCGGAGAAGTAACCCGTGAAAAACTAGATATTTTGCGGGAAGCGGATGCCATTATTTTGGAGGAAATCCGGAGCTCAGGCCTCTATCGAGACTTATGGCAAAGCTTTGCGGTACTTCCTTCCATCAAAAGCGTCGGCGTAATGGGAGATGGTCGCACATACGAGTACCCCATTATTCTGAGGGCAGTCACCAGTGAAGATGCCATGACGGCAGATTGGGCAAGGCTTCCGTATGAAGTCCTGCATAACATCTCCTCGAGGATTGTGAACGAGGTGCAGGGCGTTAACAGGGTTGTTTATGATATTACCTCAAAGCCCCCTGGGACGATTGAGTGGGAGTAATAAACACAGCCCCGAGAACCTCAGTAAATCAAGGTTCTCGGGGCGTTTTTATGCTCAGTGATAACAGATTGATAACAGTTTAGCTTTTCATGTGCTTTAGGTATCCAGTGGCTTAGGATTTGCGCCACTTTTTCGCTGGCTCTCTCAGGTTGCCATCGTTGCATGTTTGCGGCCAGTTTAGTTTCCATTCCATATATTCGGCCTTGCTGATTACCCCATCGGCAAGGTCTTTTTTGCGTTGCTGCCATTCTATAAAAAAATCATCAAGGAGGTGAGAGTTAAAATCAACAGCAATGTGCTTTTCAGGAGATAGAGGTGCAGTGCTGTCTTCAATATCATGGAGGTATATAGGATAGTGTTCGTCCAACTCAAATAGTGTATATATCACATCTTCCGCAGCATAAAGGGAAGGTTCATAGATGGAACGGTAATTGACATCCAGCACTTCAGCAATTTTTTTCAGCATTTCCTCTTTGGGTGTTCGTGTGCCGGATTCATATTGCGCAATACGCACGTCGCAGTCTTATCGTCGAAGCCGATGGCAAGTCCTAACTCTTTTTGAGTTAGGCCGCGCAAATTGCGGATTCTCTTAATTCTATCTCCTACGGCCATAGTGATTCCTCCAGATGAAGCTCCTTCTGTCGGTTTAGCCAGAAAGAGTTCCCTGAAAACCTTTATGAAACCCAGAAAATATTGGCTATCCCAAATAAGAAATGTGAAAAATCCCTGGTTATCCTATCTAACTGGCGATGAGATGCGAATTATTCTTTCCAAACCGGACAGCATTAAAAAGGACGGATTCCGCGACCTAGCAGTCACACCACATATATTCCGAAATCAAAACTAAAATAAAATCCAAACTTTTAAGCAATAACAAAGGAAAGAAGCTATGTTCAACGATAAAAAGTTTGGATTTTATTTATCGCTGGAATTATGTTTATCAAGCCGCAAAATCCCCTAAGTGATCCATCCAGCCTCTTCCGTTTCTTGGTGATTTTTTTATCTGTCTCATTTTCAAGAGTTGCCAGTGCTTTAGCTTTGTCCTCCGTCGTTATGTCTAAATAAACCATGGTCGTCTCCAGATGAGCATGTCCAAGAAGAAAACTGACCTGCAAGACATTAAGCCCGTCTTCAATCCAGTGGGAAGCTTTTGCATGTCTCAAATGGGGAGCTCCCCATTTGAGACATACTCAAGAAAGACACGGAATGATGCAAGCCGCACATTGCATGTGTCCGGACAGCATCTGCGGTTTTCTTTAAGCCAGCAGATCCATTTTTCAATATACAGTCGTTCAAAACACGTCTTTGTAAAACCAGAAGGCGTAGTGCATTCTGACTCAAGGAACAGAACATAAAGAGTTAAAGCGTCCTTATAAGATTTCAGTGTGCGTTCGCTGTTTGTAAGCATTTTCGGAGCATAATCATAAAGGAAATCTGATATATACTGGAACGATTACAATATTTGTTACGAAAGTAATCGAAGTCACGCTGGAAGGACGGTCAACCTTACATTTGAGCGGACTGAGGCGTGACGATATGTGACGGTGTGACTAATATTGGCAGTATGGGTCTACTATCAGAAATATCGTCACACCGTCACGCGCCGCAAGGCAATAGGCGGCAAAAGCCGCGATATTTCCGATATGGCGCAATGCATTTTTGATACGCAGTGTCAAAAATGCTTTTGCATTACTTTTGAAAAAAGTAACAAAACTCCGACTTCCCCGGATACCAACCGAAAAAGAAAAAGAGAGTATATGAAACGAACAATCAGCGTCATGCTCGGCAAAGGCTCGGTCAATCATAACAGCCGACATTATATAGCATCAAATATAGACAGCGATAGGTCACAGTTCAATATATCTTATTGCAATATCCCCATCAAAGGTGTGTACCATGAGCTTTTTGATGATGCACTTCAGCGATACAATGCGAAGCAGACCAGAGCCGACCGCTGCATTAACGATTATTATGAAAAAATCTGAACTGCCAAACTGTAAAAATATTATTTTATGAGATCATTTTTCAGGTGGGCAACATGGAAAATATGGCTTCAAAATCTGCGGATGGTCAGATCGCGGCAAAGGATCGGCGAGTTCATGAGTAGCTTTCAAGGGCGCAATCCCTATTTAAAAGTATTTTCTGCTCATCTGCATATGGATGAGGCGACGCCGCATCTGCATGTGGATTTTATACCATTTACCACCGGCAGCAAGCGCGGGCTGGACACCCGTGTTTCCCTAAACCAAGCGCTGGCTAATCAAGGCTTCACGGGTGGTACCAGGGGTGACACAGAGTGGAACCAATGGGTCAATCAGAGAAAGTGCAGCTTTCGCAGGTGATGGAGCGCCACGGCATTGAGTGGGAACAGCTTGGCACCCACGAAGAGCACCTGAGTGTCATCGACTACAAAAAAGTCCAGCACGCCAAAGAAGTCGCTGTGCTTGAGGAAACAATTTCCGGCAAGCAAGAAGAGATCAACAACCTTGTTGACAAGGAAATGAGTGTTAAAAATGAACTTGACGGTTTCCTTTCTCGGCTGGTAGATGTCCAAGATCAGCTGGAGACTGTGGAAAGCAAAGAAAGGTTTATCGCCCAAAATGCCGCCATTACGATAATGATCGGAGTATTTGTTGTCGGAGACAAAGCCGTTGATGACAGCAAAAAGTTATAGAGAGAAAGTAGCAGAATCATTGGTGCAAAAGCTTAAAGAAGTAATTCGCAGTATCTTATCACAGTTCTTTGAAAAGACAAAAGCGCTAATTACGGAACTTGATAGGGCAAATAGTCAAATCCGAAGCCTATATGAACGACTTGAAATAAGCGAAGTTAAAGGTGAACGCCTTAAAGGAATTGAGAAAGACTACAACCGGCTACGCCGGTTTTTGGGAGGTGACAGGACAGATGAGATAATTAGTGAAGTAAAGGTAAAGGAAATAGCGGATAAGGAAAAGCGTGAAAAGAAAAGTGAAGTTTTTGGAAGGGGAAGCGAAGGAACGGCAACATGGAAAATTTCTGGAAAACAAGATTATGAACGATAAGGGGAAATTTTATTTATAAAAAATCATTTCACAGATAAGAAAACAAGCATTAGCAATACCCAAAACGGCGATTACCATATTTCTAGTTTGGTTTCACAAAAACAGGAATGCGAAATCGGGATATTCGGTAGAGAACATTTGCTGCAATATCTAAAAGAGAGTCAGCCAATGATTTATACTGAATTCCTTTTTTCTGGACGGCTAAATGCTTACCTACACGAGGTTGACATTAAAGCCCTGGAGATGTATGACAGGCTGGCCGGAGAATATTCCCTGCAACAAGGAGTAACCGAGCAGTTAAAAGCCAAAAATCAGATGGAATGGGTCGGGAGAATGAACAATATTCAAAATGCAGTTGAAGAAGTAATCAGGAATGAAATAATCAGTTAAAAAATGGAGGGTTTGCAGAAATGCGTTGCCCCTTCGGAATCGGACATGAAAAAGATCTCCTGTCGTAGGATAGCGATTAAGGTATGAGGTCTCTCGCATGTAATCAGCAGGTCATGGGTTCAAGTCCCCTCTTAAGCTCAAATGCAAAAGACTGTGTAGTTTCAATGG
>LADV01000003.1 GCA_000961805.1 Peptococcaceae bacterium BRH_c23
TGCTCAGTGGATTATTATCATCAAAAACGCGTTAAGGTGTCCCGTTTTGTCCGCGAGGTTTCGTATGTATTATCCGGAAAAAATCCCCAAGAAATTAGCAAAAATGAAGAACCAACACTCCAGAGCGATTTGGTTGCCGGGTTAGTAGTTCAACATAAAGCCTTTGGAGAGGGAGTTATCATTAAAGAAGAGGGGAATGTAATTCTTGTCCGCTTCAAGGACGGTACCCAACGTTCCTTTCTGAAAGACATCTGCGATCAAATGAAGTTGATTTGGGCTGTTTGATTTACAGATAACGACTTCAACATCGTAATGTCGGTGCTTCGTGTTATTATCGATGTAGAGTATGAAGCGGATCAAAAACTCAAGTTGACTTTTGTCAGATTTGCGAGCGACTGTGATGGTTGCTGCATCAGGGATCGGATCTCCATCAAATCGAATCCGTTGATGAAGCTTCACGCTACCCTTGGTTTTTCTAAAGTCAGCCCATAAATATTGGGTAAGGCAAAGAGTTATGGTCGAGGCATCGATTAAATAGAGACGGCCTAACGATTGACGAAGAGCATTGTAACCCAGTTTTAATCCTAACGTTTGCACAACGCTTTTATGGATAATATCTGTGACTTCGGGCGACATGTCTCTGAATCGACGAGAAATCTGAGAAGTGCTAATGGATTCCAGATGGATGGCTTCGGCAAACGCATCTTTGTTTAAACTGTTGCTGATCTCGGCCAGACTTTTATATTGTCGCATTTCTGCATTCATCACAAGTTGGACGAGTTGTACCGTTTTCAACTTTTTAACATATTTATCGACCGACTCAACTGTTTCGCTAATTTTTCGCCAAAGATCTTGAGATAAAATGGGTCCTAACAATTGAAAAAATGTGGATTCCGTGGTATTCTTGTCCTGCATTTTAACTCTCCTTATAGTTAGAGTTGGACAAGAACTACTCCACCTCTAATTATAAGGCTTTTTTATGCCGAAATACAGGTATTTTGGCACATTAGCGTTAGTTATCATTAGTTTACACGATATATCTCACCAAGGATTAACTTGACAAATACCCATCAACTTTATGCAAGGCTAGTGAATGAAATTAGTAAACTGGTTCCCCGAGGAACAAAGCTGCCACAGGTTGATGCAATAAGAGATACACTTAAAGTCGTGGATATAGACGGGCTAAAACAAATCAATCAATACATAGTAAAAAAGACGATTAAGAATAAGGTTTTTGAAAACGGAACCATTGACGGATATACTGTGGCTACTATTGACGGAACAAAATTCTTCGGGAGCAATAAGAATCTCCTTATCGTAAATATGTTTGACTAGACCTTCTAAGATATGAATGTAAATTTGAGTGACTTTGGGGTTTGCATCCCCATGTGGGCTTGGGTTTTTTTAATTCCATTACCATTGTTCATCATTGAAGAGGCCTTCGAGTGACGAAAATGGGGAGAGTGGAATTTCCCCTTGACCTGAGCTCTTTTGCCGACATTAACAATGATTTGCCTAAATCGTTCTTTGCCAAAGGTGAGGAAGGATTAGCGGAAGCTGGTAAGCTCAGGGAAGGCTGCCTGTTCAATGCAATGATTATTGAAGAAAAGGGATTTTCTTTTGTCCAAAGCATTAACTTAGCATCATAGAAAGGGGGGGCATGAACATGCTCCCTTCCATTTCGGAAGTAGCAATTCAGCACGGGCTTCAAATGAACGACCGCACATCCAAAAGCGTAAAGGACTTACGCTTTAAATGCCCGTTCTGCCAGGCCGACGATAAGAGAACAGATAAATATTATCTTTCTCTGAACACGAATGACAACGTGTTCCATTGTTGGTCTTGTCACGAACACGGGGGAGTTTTAAGCTCATAGCTTTGTTGGAGCATTCTTCGATCGAAGAAGTGAAGAGGAATCTGTGGGGAGAAACAAAGGCCCCATGCAAGCCCCTTCATCCAGCCGAACGCCTTACCCCTGCACAACTTAAAGCCATGGTTAGCTGAAAAAGGTTATGTGGTTACAGCTGTTGACATTTCCGCAGAAATGATGGAGCGGGCCAAGAAAAAGATTTCTGAATTGGGTTTACAAGTAAAATGGTGTCGATATGACATTGCAAAAATAATGATAACATAGGCGAATATCATGGTATCTTTCAGAATATTCAAAATATAATATATTAATTCAAAATATATAAGGGGGAAGCTACTTTGGATATTGATATGAATGGATTAGGATCTCAGTATATTAAAAGAAGCTTCGAGTCTCTTACTGATGATTTAGAATTCTTATTTGAACGATTACACGTGCCAGTCTGTTTAGCTGCAGTGTTGATTGACGGACCTAATACTGCTATTTCCAGAGATCTCCTGCGGAAAACCTGTGACTCATTGCCCATTCGTTACTCCGAGTATTTGCTACCTCAAAATATCGGGTTGGAAAAGGTAGTTGCATTAATTGAGTCGCTAAATCGGGAAAAAGATATTCATGGGCTGATCATCGAAGTGCCATCCTCTCTTGAGTCCAAGTTAAATCTATTGTATGACTATATAAGTCCACAAAAAAATATTCGATTGAACGATGAAGATTACCATAAAATAGAAAAGTTTGGCCTTGATCCGCATGAAAAGTATATTTTAAGTATTCTCATGATGCTCGAAAAAGCCTTTAATACTGCCGTCTATCAAGCATAGTAAGTGGTCCTTGCGGAGGCGCTCTCAATGGAAAGTGCGAAGTTAACTCCTTATCATCATGTGTTTGGAATGAACTATTTTTTCGATGGGCAAAAATGAATTCGCCGGTATCGTTACCACAGTTTTGCAAAGATTATGATCGTCCAGTAATTTTAAACCAAGAGGGAATACTCAATGCCCTTTGAAGAAGATTTGCGTAAAAAGGACTTTCTGATAACAGCGGAATTACTCCCGCCACGTGGTACAGAGGTTACCGAACTCTTAAAACAGGCAGAAGAATTGAAACCTTATGTCGATGCTTTCATTCTTCCCGATAATCCTGGCGCCAAATTGCGGGCGGCACCTCTGGGATTAGTGCATATCCTTCAATCCGAAGGTTTTGAGACCCTGCCGGGATCGAAACAGACTTGCTTGCAAGCTGATCTTTTGGCAGCCGGAAGCTTGGGTATCCGAAATGTCCTCGCAGTTACCGGGGATCATAATTTGCTTGGCGATCATCCTGCCAGCAAACCGGTTTATGATTTGGATTCTGTCCAACTCCTGGCATTAGTAAAAAACCTAAATATGGGGCTGGATGCTAATGAACGGCCACTGACCATTTTTATGATGGAGAGGATGTGTGTGGACATGTCGGTCATATTTTAATAAATCACCGATGCTGGTAAAGCCATATTCGCTGATTAACGAGATACCACCGAAATTATGGTGATGGCTGTAAATCGTCTCCGTTACTGTTACTCCTAAATTCCCATTAAGAACATGAGTGGCAACGTCGAGGAAAGGGGTAATCTGTTTTGAATGATTGCAAGTTTAAAGTACTTCTCTACTCCGATGGGTCACATCAGGCTTTTTCTGCGGTCGTTTATACTGCCGCACTAGTTCTGAGGTTGTAACTCTAATCACAGCTGCAGTTCTGCAGGTGTTTTTTGTTTCACGAGACCGGTTCCTGTTTTCACAAGCCAAACTATCTTTTTTATATGCCTGAAATGGCAGGTTTGCGCCCTTTTTGGTGTTGGCACGAACCTTGCTTTGTTAAGAATTTATAATTGTTTGGGGGTAAAGGATGTGAACGATTTCCTAGAGTTGCTGGAAGCGGAGAGCGGTCAGCCCATCAGCCGCTGTTATCAGTGCAAGAAGTGCAGCGGCGGCTGTCCGGTAAGCTCCTACACAGACATCAGACCCAACCAGGTGGTGAGGCTGGCCCAGCTGGGGAAGCAGGAGGAGCTGCTCGCCTCGCCGGGAATCTGGTACTGTACGGGCTGCATGACTTGCCAGGCGCGCTGCCCTAATGGCATCAACATTTCGGCAATCCTTGACGTAATCAAGGCCCGGGCCATGAAGGACGGGGATTTGACAGCTGAAAGCTTACCCTTTTTCCACGACTGCTTCCTGGCTTCGGTCAGGCACCACGGCAGAGTATTTGAGCTGGGCATGGTGGCCGGTTACAAATGGCGCTCCAAGAGATGGACCGACGATAAAGGATTGGGAGCCAGGATGTTCCTTAAAGGAAAGTTGGCGCTTCTCCCCAACCGCTGCAGCAACAGCCGGCAAATCCGCGAGATTTTCGAGATAGAAGTAGCACTCCGCAAACAGGAAGGGGGTAAGGACAATGGGTGAGCGGCTTGGTTACTATCCCGGATGTTCCCTGCATACCAGCGCCAGGGAATACGACCTTTCCTGCCGTGCGGTGCTTAAGGCCCTTGGCGTGGACTATGCGGAAATTCCGGACTGGAACTGCTGCGGCGCGAGTTCAGCCCACGGCGCCGGGCATGCCCTCAGCCGGGCCCTGCCCCTGCGCAACCTGATGATCGCCGAGGATGTGGGAGAAGAACTGATAGTGCCCTGTGCGGCTTGCTACAGCATCTTGCGCTCCACCACCGGCTATCTGCAGAAAAAATCCGCAGAGGCCAGGGAGCTGCAGGCTAAAGTGGAGCAGGTTCTGGGCAAACCCTACCGGGAAAAAGTCCGGGTAACCCATCCTTTAGACTTGCTAACCAGGCCGGAAATGCTCAACAAGATCAAAGGACAGCTGCGTACTTCGCTGAACGGCATTAAACTTGCCCCCTATTACGGCTGTTTCCTGGTCCGGCCGGAAATTGCCGCCTTCGATAACCAGGAACAGCCTCAGAAGATGGATATTCTGCTGCGGGAAGTGGGGGCTGAAGTGGTCCGCTGGTCCTATAAAACCGAATGCTGCGGCGGCGGAGTAGGGATTACCGAGGGTTCGGTGGCGTCTTCCCTGGTGGAGAAGCTGGTCTGCGAGGCCAGGAAGGCGGGGGCGGAAGCCGTGGTCACGGCCTGCCCCCTGTGCCAGGCCAACCTGGAAGGCAGGCAGACCCAGGGTTTACCGAGTTTCTATTTCACAGAACTGGTGGGCCTGGCCCTGGGGATTTCCGCAAGCAAGCGGTGGTTTAAGTCCCATCTGGTAGATCCAACCTCGGTGTTAACCAAAGTGCAAGGGGGGATATCCGGTGGCAGATAAAGTGGTTGGCGCCGTAATGGTGGTAGGGGGCGGAATTGCCGGCATGCAGTCCGCTCAGGATCTGGCCAATGGGGGATTCTTGGTGCATTTGGTGACCGACGAATCCTCAATCGGCGGCAAAATGGCCCAGTTGGACAAAACCTTTCCCACAAATGAATGCGCCATGTGTCTCTTAGGGCCGAAAATGTCCGACACCTTAAGCCACCCTAATATTCAAATCCATACCTGTTCAACTTTGACCAAAGTCGAAGGTGATGCAGGTAACTTTAAGGCCACGCTGGTAGAGGCCCCGCGCTACGTAAATATGGCCGAGTGTACGGCCTGCGGGGATTGTGAGCAGGTCTGCCCGGTTGAGGTAGGGGATCGCTTCAACGAGGGCTCCATGCAGCGCAAAGCAATCTATAAGCTGTTTCCCCAGGCGGTGCCCAACAAGTACCTGGTGGAAAAAAGCGGCACACCTCCCTGCCGGGGCACCTGCCCGGCAGGCTGTAACGTCCAGGGTTATGTAGCATTGCTCTCCAAAGGAAAGTTCGGCGAGGCCTTGGAGGTTATCAGGAGGCGCATGCCCTTTGCCGGGGTTTGCGGACGGATCTGCCACCATCCCTGTGAAGGGGAATGCAACCGCAAGCAAGTCGATGAGCCCATCGCCATCGCCCAGTTGAAACGCTCTGCGGCGGACTACGGTTGGGTTGAAGCGGCGGAACAGAACCTGTTGGTCAAACTGCCCGCAGAATTCTTGCTGGATGAACAGGGCAATCCCTTAAAAACAGCTGTAATCGGGGCAGGTCCCGGCGGCCTGGCAGCAGCCAAGGACCTGGCTGAGCTGGGTTACCAGGTGACTGTCATTGATGCCCTGCCGGAAGCCGGCGGGATGCTGCGGGCCGGAATTCCCCGCTACCGTCTGCCCGGGGAGATTGTTAGCCGTGAAACCCAGGCCATCTTAGACCTGGGAGTGACCTTTAGGCCCAATACCAGGGTCGGGGTAGACGTATGCTTTGCGGACTTGCAATCAGAATTTGATGCAGTGCTTGTTGCAACAGGTTTTCAAAAGGGCCGTTCGCTGCCCATCCCGGGGAACGAACTCAAGGGAGTGGAACTGGGGGTCGAGTTCCTCCGGGCGGCTGCCTTGGGTGAAACACCGGCAGTAGGCAGGAAAACAGTGATTATCGGCGGGGGCAACGTAGCTATAGATACGGCCCGCACCGCTCTGCGGCTGGGGGCAGGGGAAGTTCACCTCTACTGCCTGGAAGATTATGAGCATATGCCGGCTCACCGATGGGAGATCGATGAGGCCGAGGAAGAAGGGGTGTGCGTTCACGCCGGTTGGGGACCCAAAGAAATCCTTGGCAAAAACGGCGGAGTGATCGGAGCAAGTTTCAAACGCTGCACCCGGGTCTTCGATGAAAATGGACAATTCAATCCGGCCTATGATGAACTGCAAACGGAAATGATCAGCGCCGACTGCGTTGTCCTTTCCATCGGCCAGGCCAGCGACCTGTCCTTCCTGGACGGAACAGGGCTGGAAACCAACCGGGGCGTGATTAAGGTTGATAAACTGACATACGCCACCAACCAAGCAGGGGTGTTCGCCTGCGGGGATATCGTCAGCGGGCCTGCTTCTGTGGTCGCTGCCGTCGGCGCCGCCCATGAAGCGGCTGAATCCATCCACCGTTTCCTCCAGGGTCAGGACCTCAGGCAGGGCAGGAGTCTGGCGAGACCGGAACCGGTGGGAGTACCTGAAGGTTTGAAGGTGAAGGTTGCTGCCCGGCAAAACCAAGCCCAGGCGGATCCCGCACGGCGGGTCAGGGATTTCGCTGAAGTCTATCAAGGTCTGACCCGGGAGCAGGTTATCAACGAGGCTAAACGCTGCCTGAACTGCGGGATTTGCTCCGAATGCCTGCAGTGCGTCAAGGCATGCAAGAAAAAGGCTATTGACCATTCGGCAGAACCCCAGGTTTATGAATTGGCCGTGGGGGCCGTAATCCTCTCTCCAGGTTACCAGGTGGAATCGGGAAACCTGAGGGGCGAGTACGGCTACGGCATCTATGAAAACGTCATGACCTCCCTGGAGTATGAACGTCTGCTTAGTTCCACCGGGCCTACCCAGGGCCATGTGCTGCGGCCTTCGGACCGCAAAGCGCCGCAGAAAGTCGCCTTTATCCAATGCGTAGGCTCGCGGACCTGTAATAAGGGAACAGAATACTGCTCTTCCATCTGCTGTATGTATTCGACCAAAGAAGCCATCATCTCCCGTGAACACGATGCCAACATCCAGCCGGCGATATTCTACCTGGACATGAGGTCCTACGGCAAGAACTTTGACAAGTACGTTAAATCAGCCAAGAAAAACGGGGTGCGTTATGTGCGCACCATGATCTCCAGCGTCAAGGAAGATCCCGTGAGCGGCAACCTGGTCATTAAATACCTCCAGGACAGTAAAATCGTGGAGGAAGAGTTCGAATTGGTGGTCCTGGCCATGGGGGTTAAACCGCCGAAGGCTGCTGGGGAACTGGCCCGTGTTACGGGGATAAACTTGAATGAATACGGCTTTGCCCATACCAACCCGCTGGACCCGATTCAGACATCCAGACCGGGCGTTTTCGTGGCGGGAGCTTTCCAGGGTCCCAGAGATATTCCCGAGACCGTGATGAACGCCAGCGCTGCTGCCGCTGTTGCAGGTGCTCTCCTGGCTGACGGACGTAACCAGCTGGTTACTCCCAAGGTCTATCCTCCGGAACGCGATGTCAGCGGGGAAGCAGCCAAAGTGGGTGTGTTTGTCTGCCACTGCGGCATCAACATCGGTTCCATCGTAGACGTTCCCGGCACTGTAGCCTATGCCAGGACCCTGCCCGGCGTGGTCCACGCCGAGGAGTTCCTCTACACCTGTTCCCAGGACTCCGTCAAACACATTGAAGACTTAATCAACGAGCAAGGGCTTAACCGGGTAGTGGTGGCTTCCTGCACCATCAGGACGCATCAGCCCCTGTTCCGAGAGGCCTTAAGGGAGGCCGGATTAAACCAGTTCCTGTTCGAAATGGCCAATATCCGGGACCAGTGCTCATGGGTGCACAGGGCTGAACCAAAACGGGCTACGGTTAAAGCCAGGGACTTGGTCCGGGCGGCAGTGGCCAAGGTCAAGGGCCATGCGCCCCTGCACCTGGAACCGGTGCCGGTAGTCCCCAGGGCTCTGGTTATCGGAGGCGGGATAGCCGGAATGACGGCCTGTCTGACCTTTGCCAAGCAGGGATTCGAGTCTTACCTGGTGGAACGGGAGCAGGTCCTGGGCGGCAACCTGCGCGAACTGCGCTTTGGGGAAGACGGCCAGGACGCACAGGAATATATGCTTGAGGTGATCGACAAAGTCCAGTCCAATCCCTTGATTCAGGTGTTTACTCAAACGGAACTCCTGGATATTACCGGTCACCAGGGACACTTTGTCAGCGCCATGAAGACTGGGGACCTGCGCCAGGAGGTGCACCACGGGGTGGTTGTCGTGGCCACTGGCGGCAGGTTGTCGGAAGCAAACCCGGTTTACGGAATGGATAAAGACCCCAGAATCATCACCCTGGCAGAGCTGGAAGAAAAACTCCACGCCCTGCAGCAGGTGCAGGAAGGCAAGCCGCTGTTAGCCTATCGCGAATCGCTGGGCAAATGGCGCGAAGCAGCCATTATCCTCTGCGCCAGCGCCGGGGAGGAGCTGCCCTACTGCAGCAGGAGCTGCTGCACCCAGGGCATCTCCAACGCCATCAGGCTGAAGCAGCAAAATCCTCAGGGCACGGTCTATGTGCTGCACCGCGAAATCCGCACCTACGGTTTCCTGGAGAGCTACTACAAGCTGGCCCGGGAAATGGGGATAGTCTTCGTCCGCTACTCCCCGGATAAGCTGCCGGCCCCGGAAATTGGCGCGGAGCTGTCGATTAGGGTGGCA
Organism: Peptococcaceae bacterium BRH_c23; assembly: GCA_000961805.1. Next base: position 9,102 of record LADV01000003.1, read on the forward strand.
GACCTGGATTCAGAAATGGAATTTCTGATCAAACCGGACCTCTTGGTCTTGGCACAGGGTTTTGAAGCGGCCGAGGGCGCCAGGGAACTGGGCACCCTGCTCAAAGTGCCGCTGAATGAAGACAGCTTCTTCATGGAAACCCACGCCAAGCTGGGACCGATGGATTTTCCGGGCTCTGGAATGTTCCTCTGTGGAGCCGCCCACTCGCCCAAGAGGCTCTGGAATGTTCCTCTGTGGAGCTGCCCACTCGCCCAAGTTTGTCAGCGAGGCCATCTATCAGGCCCAGGGGGCAGTGGCCCGGGCAGTGACCATCCTGGCTAAGCCCCACCTGATGGTGGGTGGGGTGGTTGCCAAGGTGGAAGCGGAAAAATGCGCTGCCTGTCTGACCTGCGTCCGGGTTTGCCCCTACAGCGTACCGAAGATCGGGCCCAAAATGGTTGCGGAAATCGAAGCTGTCCAGTGCCACGGGTGCGGCACCTGCGTCGGCGAGTGCCCGGCCAAAGCCATTCAACTCCAGCACTACACCGACGAACAAATGTTGGCCAAAATCTCCGCGGTTGGGAGGACTGAGTAATGGAAAAGCGCGAGAGTGGAAATAGGGAAAGTTTCTATCCCAAAATCATTGCCTTCTGCTGTTACTACTGCGCCTATTCGGCCGCCGACCTGGCAGGGTCGCTGCGCCTGCAGTACCCGCCAACGGTGCGGATGATCGAACAGCCCTGTTCCGGCAAAGTGGATATCCGTCTCCTGCTGCAAGCCTTTGAGGACGGAGCGGACGGGGTGTACGTGGCGGGCTGCATGGAGGGGGATTGCCACTTCCTCAAAGGCAACATCAGGGCCAAAAAACGGGTTAACGCCGCCAAAATAATCCTCGACAAGGTCGGGGTCGGCGGTGAGAGGCTGGAAATGTTCAACCTGTCGGGCTCCATGGGCCCCAGATTCGCCGAAATAGCCAATGAGATGACGGAAAGAATTTTACGGCTCGGTCCCAACCCGCTGAACACAGCCAGGGCCGAGCGGACCACAAAGGGAGAGGAGGGAGACCCTAAATGATCGTAGCGGAAGCGAAACCGTTGGAGGAAATCCTGGAGTCCCTGCAGGGAATGTCAAAGGTTTTGGTAGTGGGTTGCGGCGGCTGCGTGTCGGTCTGCCTGGCCGGCGGAGAAAAGGAAACGGGAATTCTGGCCAGCACCCTGCGCATGAAGCGCGAGCTTATGGGCGACTCCCTAGAAACTGTGGAGGAAACCCTGACCCGCCAGTGCGATCCCGAATACGTGCAGCAGCTGGCCAAAAAGCTGGAAGGTATTGACTGCATCCTTTCCCTGGCCTGCGGAGTGGGTGTACAGTTTCTAGCGGAACAATTCCCCCAAACCTGGGTGGTTCCGGCCCTGAATACCATGTTCGCCGGTGCGACCATGGAGCACGGACTTTGGGAGGAACGTTGCGGGTTGTGCGGGGAATGTGTGCTGGCCCGGACCGGCGGGGTATGTCCGGTAATCCGCTGTGCCAAGAGCCTCTTAAACGGTCCCTGCGGCGGTTCGCAGAATGGCAAATGCGAAGTGAAGCCCAACGAATGCGCCTGGCAGTTGATTTACAACAGGGTGAGCGAGCTGGGCAGGTTGGAACTGCTTCTGGACGTGGCTGGGGCCAAGGACTGGTCTAAGTCCAGGGACGGCGGTCCCCGCAAAATGGTCAGAGAGGATGTGAAGATCGATGGCTGAGGAAAAGAGCAAACTGCAGAGCCTGTTCGAGCAGGGCGAATTTGCAGTAACCTGCGAGATCGGCCCGCCGAAAAACGCCCAGGGAGACGGCATCCGCAAGCACACCGAACACCTGAAGCCATTTGTGGACGCCGTAAACCTCACCGACAACCAGACAGCCATCGTCAGGCTTTCCAGCATCGGGGCCGGTGTGCATGTTCTGGCGGCAGGCGGCGAACCCATTATCCAGATGACAACCCGCGACCGCAACCGCATAGCCTTGCAGAGCGATTTGCTGGGGGCCTACAGCCTGGGGGTGCGCAACGTGCTCTGTCTCTCGGGGGATCACCAGACCTTTGGCAACCATCAAGGAGCGAAAAACGTCTATGATCTGGATTCCATCCAGTTAATCCAAACTGTAAAAGACATGCGGGAAGCCAAAGTGTTCCAATCCGGGGAAGTAATCAAGCAGGGGGAGCCACGGTTTTTCATCGGGGCGGTCGCCAATCCCTTCGCCGACCCCTTCGAGTTCCGGGTGCTGCGGCTGGAAAAGAAAATCCGGGCAGGCGCCCAGTTCATTCAAACCCAGTGCATCTTCGACATGGAGCGCTTTGAAGCCTTCATGGATCTGGCCCGCAAGCGGGGCCTCCACCAGCAAGCCTATATTATGGCCGGGGTAATGCCCATCAAGTCCGCTAAGGTGGCTAAGTATATGCAGAAAAACGTTTCCGGCATGCTGGTCCCCGATGGGATTGTGGAAAGAATGAGCAAGGCTGTGGACCAACCGGCCGAGGGCGTCAAACTTTGCATCGAGCAGATCAAACATTTGCGGACCATTCCCGGAGTACGGGGAGTTCATATCATGGCAGTGGCCTGGGAAGAAATTGTGCCGGAAATCGTCAAAGGAGCGGGGCTGTTACCAAGGCCTTAAGAAAAGTGCCTGATGTGTTCTTTTGAAGACAGATCACTTTTGGAAGCGTCAGATTTAAAACATATCAAAGAATTAGGCTATCAGCGTCAAATGTATTGATGAAAGAGGTATTTGACATGAATGATTCTAAGTTTAAAGTACTTCTCTACTCCGATGGTTCACACCAGGCGTTTTCTGCAGCTGTTTATACAGCCACGCTATTAAAGAATATGCCTAATATGCATTTGACCATCGTGCAGGTACATGAAGCTGATGGAGGTTCACTGGGGACAGAATATAGTTGGAAAGAGTTGAGGCCTAGGTACAAAAGATATTCTTGGGGGTGTTCTAAAGGGAATGTATATAGTTGGATAGACACTTGGCCGGTTAGCCCTACCTCTGACTGGATGAGGCGCGTGCTCGATGAAGGTGATTCGGCCATAAGAAAACAATATTCTAAAATACTTACCAAAACTAACGAAATATTTTCAAAGAAAGGGCTCAACGTCAAGCATGAGGAATTATGTTCCGATTACAGTATTTCCGACACATCTGACATATCCCAAATAGCAGATGTAATTCTTGATTATGCAACAAAAGGTTCATTTGAATTAATAATTATGGGTACGCGGGGGCTTTCTACCTTACATAGGCTGATTTTTGGTAGTTTAGCGTATACAGTGTTAAACAAATCCCCTATACAGGTGTTGTTAATTAAGAAACTTCCTCAATACATTATTGATAGTTACTTGGCAGACACTGAGCACTAAGAATAATCTTGAGAGAAAGCACTGGAGGCGACAACCCAGTGCTTTTTTGTTGTCCAACAGTGAAAAAGTATCATAGAGAAATATTAAAAACATTTGAGGGTCTGCGCGTACTGTCGCGTGTCTACAGATATGAAAGAACAGGAAGCGAGTTTTGAATCACACGTTGAGACCGTGGTAAGTATAAGAAAACAGACACTCTGAAAGACGCTTGTGGTGCGGCTTTGAGAAAGCATATAGTCTTTTTAGGGTGACGTAGCGTGTGGAGAACTATATTCTGCGAGATCATTTGGTCTAGCCTTTTAGATTATTTCAAGCATCGATAAATGTTTCCAAAATATTCACATTGTACTTCCCCATTTGTCAAGAATGAAAATAGTTTCATTTTGCTGAAGTCTTATAACAATACCCCAAACTCATCATCGACGTCGGTTACCCAAATAACTAAATCGGATTTTTGATCAACTAAGAATTCGTATGACCTATGAACAACAGCACTTTAGCCTCTACCACGGTCAAACCATTGATTTCACTGGTTTTTTTACCGATTTCAAAAGTGTATCAAATTCGGAGTTATTTAACGTTTTTGTCCAACCTCACTTTCTGCTAAAATTAGAAGGGAAGAGAGGTCGAAATGAGAAAGAACTACTTTGCAAAATTTCCATCGACCGAGGAAATCCCATGGGCAAGCGTGACTATGCCATTATCCTTTTGGCCTGCCGTCTTGGCTTAAGGTGTACGGATATCAAAAATCTTACAATGGACAACTTCCACTGGGAAGACAAAAAACTGATCTTCGTGCAGTCAAAAACAAGGACGACATTATCCCTTCCACTGACAGCAGAGGTTGGATGGTCTGTCATTGATTATCTGAAGTACGGTCGCCCAAACGTAGAAAGTCGGTGTGTCTTCGTGAGACATCTTGCTCCATTTCTTCCTTTTTCGGAAAGTGACCACTTACACCAGATGATTGCAAAATACATGCAACTTGCACATCTGCCCACCTTAAGAAAGAGGACGGGGATGCACTCACTTCGCCATTATGTAGAGCCTCAGATTATGGGGAGCTCTACATAATCGCCACACTTTGGCCAGTTTACTGCTAGAAAACGATACTCCACTTCCTGCCATTTCTGATATCCTTGGGCATGTTGATACGGAATCTACGGCGGTCTATTTGAAAGTAGATATCAAAAGGCTCAAGGCATGTCCTTTGGATTTAGTGGAGGATATGGCATGATAGATATCACTTATTATGGGTCATTTAAAGAACACATAAAAAACCATGTCGAGTTGAAGCAGGCTGTCGGGTATAAATATATCGCAGAAGCAGAGCATCTAAAGCGTTTTGATACGTTTACACTGGAAAAATACAGTTTTAGTACGACTCTGACAAAGGAAATTGTGTTGGACTGGTGCAGTAAAAAGCCCTATGAATCACAGGCAAACCAGTGCACACGAGCCTCTATTATTCGTCAATTCAGCAGATACTTTGACAGCATCGGTGTTGCAGCCTACATTATGCCGAATGGTTATTGGACTAAACCGCTATCGCGGTAGTTAAGCCCCGTTGAAGTTTGTGAATACACTCCAGTTTAGTGCAAATTCCGATGATAGCTCTTTGTTATATATTGGGCATTTTAAAATTATGTGCAGTTTTACTGCTAATAAATTTTAAGGAGAATGCACCATGAAAAACAAGGAACAAATTTTAT
>LADV01000201.1 GCA_000961805.1 Peptococcaceae bacterium BRH_c23
CAATGAAAACGGATCGCGGTGCAGTCGGTAGCTCCATGGTTTACAGCATCATACAAACTGCATTGGCCAACGACCTAAAAGTTTATGAATATCTGGTCTATTTATTGAAACAGATGCCGAATACAGATTTCAACCAATCTCCGGAACTGATTGAAAAGTTTGTTCCTTGGTCGAAAGAGCTACCAGCTAACTGCTACAAAACTAAAAATTAGAAATTCATGTCCAACCTTAGGGTTGGGCTTTTTCTTTGCTTACGTGCGTAGCATTTGACAATTACGGTTTAGGTATGTGCAGTTTAGTTTTTAGTAGTACACTCCCCATATTGTTCTTCCCCCGCTATTCTCTTTTTCATTAGTATTCTTAAAACCAATTGAATTTTCCTTCCTTTCAATATTGATAATTGCAGATTTTTAATCAAGACTACGTTCTGGACGTCGTCGAAATTAAACCGGTTAAACCGAGGTAAGAGAAGGAAAATGGCCTACCGAAGAGTAAATGACCGGTAGGCCTAATGCATTGTTAATCATATAGAACTTGAATGCCAAATAGCTACAAAATTTCATCCTCTATCGTAAAAAGGCACGTCAACAATGTCTAACGATTGCTAAACAGAGAAAACCCTAAAAAAGATGCAGGACATATTTTAGCAATAAATATATCCCCAATAGACCAAAGACTATAATTGTACCAACTGCTTTTCCTGCAAAAAATCTATTCATGCTCTTATCCCCTTTTATATCAAATTTTAAAATTAGTATTCCCACAAATGCTATACCAAAAACAATAGTTATCGGCATTAAGCTTGGAGATGTTTTATTGTTTAAGGCCATGCCGATAAAAGTTCATGCTTACGCTTTTCTTTTCCTTGAAACATTCCATAATGCAAGGGCAAAGAATGCAAAAGTGATACTAATAAGAACTACTATATGCGTAGTGGTTGAGGCAGTGTATTCTCCGTAGGTATAGGCGACACCCATCATTTCCTTGAATTCGGAAACGTTACTTTCTGGAACACCCGCAAAGGTGATGGCAACCGGTTCTTCAAGCATAATTTGCCGCATAAGTGCGCCAGCATGAGATATTGGAAACAGTTTTACTACCCATTGCACTGCATTAGGTAATGTTCCGATTGGCAGATAAATACCTGTCAAAAAGCCTATAAGAGTTCCTAGAATAGTGCTTGCTGTTGAAAAGGCACTTGTCGTCGAAAAAAAGCTGACAAGAAAAAACACCATAGAGCTGGACGCCATTACAGAAATCAGCATTACGCCCAAAAACTTCACCATAGAAACGAATGATAAAACTGTTCCGCCGCTAACAGAGATATATAGTTCTCCGATTACAAAAGTGATGAAACTCATTATGATACCAACAACAAATGCACTAAGAATGTATCCACCGACTATTTTGCTTCGTTTAATCGGTGCTGAATAAAAGTCCTTGCTGTTTTTTCGTGCTCTGTCCTCAACCATTATCGCAAAGGCTCCCATAGTCGTAGTAATAGATGCTACCGATACAATGCCTGCGATAATCCAGTTCTTCATAAGGTTTTCGGCTTCCGATAAACCCTCTGGGATATTATCTATCCAAACATCACCCAAGAACAGTACATATATGCCTATAATGATAAACACACTTAAAAGAGAAAAGAAAACGGCGCTTTTCTGGCGAAAGAATATCTTTAAGTTGCGTACAGCGAAATTTAACATTAGTTTTTACCTCCTGTGATTTTAAGGAAAACATCTTCCATGGAGCCGTGAATGACCTCAAAGCTATCTATATACGGCTTAGCTTTTTCCAATAACGGAATTGCTGCAACAGTATCAGCTATGTCGGCGGTAATTAAACCGTTTTTTATCGTGTATGTCATTTGCTCACGGTCTAATAGTTTTATAACTGCGTCCCTGTCTTTGGTCTTTATATGGATTCTGTCAGAACTGTATTGTTCCTGCAAATCGTAAGGAGTGCCTTTGGCCGCAATCTGCCCGTGGTCTATAATGATGATGTAATCGGCTGATGCCGCTTCCTCCATATAGTGGGTGGTGAGAAACACGGTCATGCCCGTGTTTTTTTGCAGCTCAAATATGGTCTGCCAAACACCTTCTTTAGTTTTTGGGTCCAGGCCAGTTGTCGGCTCATCTAAAAACAGGATTTTTGGAGTGTTTACAAGCGCACGAGCAATATCTGCTCGTCGCCGTTGCCCTCCCGATAGCTCCCCATACGGGCGATCGATAAACTCCATAACGTCCGCTGTGAGTGCAGCCATTCTTACAGCTTCTTTGATTTTTAGTTTGCTCATTCCATAGAAACGTGCTCTTGTTGTCAAATTTTCTCTGACTGTTAAAAGTGAATCAAGCACACTGTCTTGAAAGACAACACCTATTTTATTTCTAATGGCGTCATCCTCTTTACCTAGGACATGACCGTCAATTGTTATCTGTCCGCTGCTCGGCTCAAGTAGGGTGCATAGTATATCAATTGTTGTTGATTTACCTGCCCCGTTCGGACCCAAGAACGCAAACAGCTTCCCACCTTCGACATAAAAATCTATTTCTTTGATCGCCTTGATTTCACCGTAGGTCTTTATTAAATTTTTGACTGTTATAATATTGGGCATTTCAAAGACTCCTTTCTTGTGTCTGCTATTATCATATCAATGTAATTTTTGTTCACAATAGGTACAGAAGTGAGATGACTTTAGCAAAGAGTAAGATAACAAAAAGGCAAAGTAAAAAGCCGACGAATTTCCGTCGACTTGAAAATAGTTGTTGATCTACTTATTTCGTTTGATAGTTTTGTTGATTTGATTCGCAAAGTCAACAATAGTGAAATACCCAATCGCATAAGTAATTACAAACGCCGGAATTAAAACAAGGCTAATATTGGCTATGGCTATCCAACCAAAAGGGAACATTCCAAACAAACAGCCTTCCACAAATACCACGCTATAGCAGATAAGCACCCGTATCAATGCGTCCACAGCCATCGAACTTTCAGCCAATTTGTCCCCAATTTTTTCGCTAAAAAACATCAACACAGAAATTGACAAAGCCATAGTAAATAGTTGCAAAACAATGCTTTTTGACAGCTCTGGCACCATATCGAAGGTTGAGAATAGCGCAAACAATAACACGATTGCGGTGAAGCTGGAGCAAGTTATAATGACAATCTTTTTCATCTATTACCTCCTATTGCTCAAATTTATCGCGGAAGCCTTTTATGTAGTGTTTAGAAATAATCACCTTTTCATCGTTTTTTAATATCGCTTCCAATCTTCCGCTAAATTGCGCCCGTACAGAAGTAACTACTGCTGTGTTCAAAATGCTACTTTTGCTAATCCTTATAAAAGGAGTATCCTCAAGCTGTACTTCAAGTTCATATAGTTTTTTGTCACAGCTATACACATCCCTTTCGACATATAGAAACGTTTTGTTGTCAACTGTATCAAAATAATAAATATCCTCTAAAGCAATAGGAAGTGTCACACCGTCTTTTTCAGCTGTAACAGAAAATGAGAACAGCCTGATTTGTTCGATAAGCCGCTTTAAACGTTCATCCATAAGTCCGCAGGTTATTTTGATTACGGTTTCCTTGCAGTCCAAAGACTGCTCCACAAGTAGCTTCAATCCCGCTCTCCTTTCTCTGAAAGATTTATAATAATTCTACCATAGTAAATGCAGTTTTCAATGACGGTAACAGTAAGATAACCTGAATCACAAGTAAGATTCAGGTTATAGAACAACTCCCTGTGCTCAGCATTTAGTCACGCCCCTTAAAAATAGAAAACCCCTCACCTTAATAGTAAAGATGAGGGAGGCGCTGCACATCATACTAGAGATAGAGTTTTCTCTAACCTAAGTCATGTCTTTTGCGACAGGATAGCCAGTTGTGTTCTGTCCCTAGCCCCAAACTTGGCTAACAAACTGCTGACATGATTTTTCACGGTTCCTTCGGTAATATACAAGGCAGAGGATATTTCCGCGTTGCACAAACCCTTGCCAATCAATCTTAAGACTTCTTTCTCCCGGTTTGTCAGTTGATCAAAACTGCCTCCGGACAAATTGTCAAGGACGTTCCCCATTCCCTGGGTTGTAATCCTTTCAAGAACTTTTACCGTCACATCGGGATGGAGACAAGCACCTCCGGCATGTACTACCCTGATGTTCTTACATAACTCGTCAGGCTCCATATCTTTAAGCAAAAAGCCCTTGGCGCCGTTCTGTAAGCCTTCAAAAATCAGCATTTCCTCATTAAAGGTTGTCAGAATTAACACCTTGGTATCTGGAAACCGCCGACTGATTTCTTTGGTTGCCAAAATACCATTCACTACCGGCATACGTGCATCCATCAGTACAATATCGAGCTTAGTCTGCTCGCAATAGTCCAGAGCCTCTTGCCCATTGTGACAAACACCCGTAACTTCAAAATCATCTTCCAGTCGAAGAATGGTGTTTAAACCTTCGCAGACAATTGGTTGGTCATCTACAATCAGAATTCTGATCTTATTCATTATTTTCCCCCCGCCTGTCTATGCACCCTTCGATTTTAAAGCCAATACCGCTCCCTGACTGAAAAGAAACAGTGCCGCCAAGAGCAGAGATTCTGTCTTTCATACCCTGTAAGCCGTTTCCTGCTTCAATCCTGTTTGTGCCGCAACCATTATCCCAATAGGAGAAATACAGTAATTCCTTGTTGGAAATTGAAATTTGAGCACGGTCAGCCTTGGCGTGGCGCAAGGTGTTGGTAACCGCTTCCTGAAAAATTCGATACATATTGAACTGTAGTTGGCCAGAAAGCCCATGAGCCTGGGTTTCAATGTCAAGCTCAAGGTCAAGCTCCAATCCTGTGAGTGCCCGGACTTCCTGGACCATTTCCATCAGACGGGAACTCAAATCAAATTCAAAATATGACTCCTTTTTTGTCAAAACCAGTTCCCTCACAGACTGAAGGGCTGTCCGAGAAATCTTGATAGCTTTATCCCAGTAGGTTTTTCCCGCTTCCACGTCATGGGTGGTCAGCTTTTTTCCGGCTTCGAGGGTCAAAACCAAACCAGTCAGGTGATAACCCAGACTATCATGTATTTCACCGACTATTTGCCTCCGCTCCGCTTCGGAGGCCAAGCTTTCGCTTAATTCCATACTTTTTTGCAGTTGAAGGTTGGAGTATCTAAGTTCTTTTGTTAATTTTTTATAGGCCAGCCTTTGTTCCCGCTGCCTTCTTTCACTAAAAACCAGACCAAATATAAAAACATACAGAAGTAGTTCACCAATTCCCGGAAACTCCAATTGCCCATATTCTCTTAACTCGAATAGTGCGATAGTTCCTGCACCAACCGCCGTGGTAAGTATAGCGTAGGCAATGAAAAATGGTTTTGGTAAAATTGCTGTTCCTTCTGTCAGATAGATCACAAATAGTTTATCAAATCCGCCATTTGGGCAAAACAGGGAGAAAACGATAGTCAAGATTAAGTCCAGAAGCAAAGTAATTATGTTCACTTTCCTACTGTTATACTTATAGTAACTGCGCCAACAGCCGCTGACCAACAGGGCCAGCGCAATTAATACCAGTAGGATGCTTATTGGGTTTTTTTGTAGTACCCTAATAAAAACCAAGGAATACAAAACGATTTTAACTCCGCTTAACCAAATAAACATGTATCAACCCTCAACCTTTTTCTTCCCAACCTCAATTTCTTCGAAAAATGGCCTCTTTACAATTTGTTCTCCACTCATGGATAATTTACCTTTATTTGGACTTCAATCCAATAAGGCTACCGTGAATAGGCGCTATTCTAACGAGACCTTCTGAACAAACGATTTCTTATAGATCAGACTCCATATTACTAAGCTTACAAAGGCAAAAACCACATACATGAGCCCCATAACCCTAACCCTATTTGCCCAGTCCAATGAAATCAGCATCATACCGATGCTAGCAAAGATAGTAAAGGTAAAGGACATGACGGATACAACTGCACCAGTATCTCCCTTTTGTTGCTCCAGCATTAAGTTAGAGGTTGGAGGACGGGTAACACTGCC
>LADV01000252.1 GCA_000961805.1 Peptococcaceae bacterium BRH_c23
CAACTCTTGTCCTTACACGTCTTTCTGTGGTGGTTCCATCTCGTCCTCGCCATGGCTTTTATAGCTTATTTCCCATACTCCAAGCTTTTCCACGTCTTGCTTGGACCGCTCAACCAGTTCTTCCGCAAACGTGGACCGATCGGTATTCCAGATCCTATTGATTTTGAAGATGAGAGTTTAGAAACCTTTGGAAAAAGTCAGTTACGAGAATTTTCTTGGAAAACGTTATTTAACACAGATGCTTGTTTGAGGTGCGGTCGGTGTCAAGATAACTGTCCTGCCTACTTGAGTGGAAAGCACTTAACTCCTAAAGGGATTATTCAGGATATGCGTGTTCTTATGGAGGAAACGGGAGAGGCTCTTTTACCTCTGAAAAAGGTAGCAGCAGCAGGTGCAGTAGAGGGGCAAGAAGCCGCTGCGGCTAGTGATGCGGATGAGTCCGAAGAGTGGACTGGCAGGGCTCTGATTGGCGAAGTGATTCCTGAAGATGACCTCTGGGCCTGTACGACCTGCCGCTCTTGCGAACAACAGTGTCCTGTTTTTGTGGAACATGTCGATAAGACCATCGATATGCGCCGTAACCTCGTTCTGATGGAAACACGCTTCCCATCAGAAGCTCAATTGGCATTCAAAAACATGGAGAATAACGGTAACCCTTGGGGTATTGGCTGGAGTACTCGTGCCGATTTCCTCACAGGTCTCGGTGTTAAAACCTATGAAGAAGACCCTGAAGTAGAATATTTATATTGGCCTGGTTGCTCCGGAGCATTTGATGCTCGCAACCAAAAAGTATCCGCTGCCCTTGTAAAATTACTTCAAGCTGCAGGTGTACGTTTTGCAATTCTAGGCAATGAAGAAAAATGTTGCGGTGACTCCGCTCGTAAACTAGGAAATGAGTATTTATTCTACTCCTTAGCTACCGAAAATATCGAAGTGATGAATGGATATGGGGTAAAGAAAATCATTACTCAATGCCCGCACTGCTACAATTTCCTGAAAAACGAATACCCTCAATTGGGTGGAAACTTCGAAGTCATTCACCATACTGTATTCCTCTTAGATCTCGTTAAATCAGGTAAGCTAAAGCTCTCCAATGGAGACAAAAAATCGGTCACCTACCATGATTCTTGTTATTTAGGCCGCTACAATGAGATTTACGAGCAACCTCGTGAATTGCTTAAAGCGGTTGGCTTAGAAATCAAGGAGATGAAACACACCGGAGAAAAGAGTTTCTGTTGCGGTGCTGGTGGCGGAAGAATGTGGCTTGAAGAACATGAAGGACAACGTATCAATGAGATGCGCACAGATGAAGCAATCGCTGTGAAAACTGATTATGTCGGTACTGCCTGTCCGTTCTGTCTCACCATGATCGTCGATGGAATTGCTGCTCGTGAAGCTGGGGAACAGCTCAAGGCCTTAGATATTGCTGAGATTTTAGAAAAATCACTGTGATATAATGCAAACGCTGTAAATGACTAGAGAAAGACCCACTGATCCTTGATCAGTGGGTCTTTCTTTTACGCCATGCTGGGCAGTCTTAGGTTCAAGGTCCGAAATTTTTTTGAAAAAACGGAACTAAAACTTGATCATTTTGAATAAAAATGGTTTGCAGACGCTTTAATGTGAAAGGAGAATTCATCATGTCCAGTGCACATATCAAAAAGATGTTTCCCGGAGCAGTTACTTCTCAAGGATTCTACTCATACTATCAATACATGATTGAACAAAGCGCAAATCATATTTTCGTAATTAAAGGGGGACCAGGAGTCGGTAAATCATCCTTTATGAAGAAAATTGGCCAAGCTATGCTAGAACAAGGTTACGACCTGGAATACCACTGTTGTTCCTCTGATAACGGCTCGATCGACGGGATTGTCATACCCCAACTTAATGTTGCCCTCTTAGACGGTACTGCCCCCCATGTTGTCGATCCTAAAAACCCAGGTGCTGTCGATGAAATCATTAACCTGGGGGATTATTGGAATGAAGAAATGTTGAAACAGTCTAGAGAGGAAATCAAAAACTGCAATCTTAAAGTATCAAGCTATTTTCAAAGAGCCTACTTTGCCTTAAAAGAAGCCAAGATTGCCTTAGATGAGTGGAAGTATTATATATCGTCTTACCAGAATTGGAATCAAATTAATCAGCTGACTTTAAAAATAGAACGAGAAATTTTTAAAATAACGCCCAAAAATGGTGGAAATCAACGGCATCTGTTTGCCTGGGCCCATACTCCACAAGGGAAAACTGAGTTTATAGACACCTTAGTAAAGGGTACGGAAACGCTCTACACCTTAATTGGGCAGCCTGGAACAGGAAAGTCAACATTCCTGGCAAGAATTGCCGAACGGGCCATAACCTTTGGCTTAGATGTTGAATACTATCATAATACCCTTAATCCTGAGCAACTCGATCTGATTATTCTTCCGGATCTTCGAATTGCCTTGGTCATTAACGCTGAGCCCTATGCCTACAGTCCAAATTATAGTGGTACTATTATTACTTTGGATTTCGAGCAGAGTCTAAATAGTGATCAGTTCATGAAGGAGTGTGGAGAGGAGATAGCGGATTGTCGAATCCGAGTAAACCAACATATCGCACGAGCCTTAGGCCATTCTAAAAAGGCCAAAGCAACCCATGATTTATTAGAAACTTATTATGTGCCTGCTATGAACTTTTTGGGAATTGAAGTGAAGTATAAATCTGTCCTTGAAAGAATTTTAGCCTACCAAGATGAAACAGCCATTGCAGTTCATAAAGGGAGTTCCAAACTGCAAGATCTCACCTGATGGTGATTAGACGAAAAGCACCTTTGAAAACTTGCAAAGCATTGCCTTGCAAGTTTTTCTAAATTTAGGGTACCATAAAGCTATTAAAACTAAATTCTTGTGTATCTAAACATTTTTTAAGCAGGAATTTGTTTATTTGCACAGAATAGTGATACTTATGAGCATTGTTTAATGCACGAACCGGATTTAAAGGCCGGATAATATGAGGAGGTCAACAAATGAGTTTAAAGGTAGCAATTAATGGTTTCGGTAGAATTGGTCGACTTACCCTACGGGCAGCACTAAAACAATCTGTTCCTTTTGAAGTGGTAGCTATTAATGATTTAGGAAGTCCAGATTTACTTGCGCATTTGTTCAAGTACGATTCAGTTCATGGAATTCTTCCGAATTCAGTAGAAATCGATGGCAGGACTATGATTATTGATGGTAAACGCATCGAAATTTTAGCAGAGAGAAATCCCCAAGATTTACCTTGGAGTAAACTTGGCGTAGATATCGTCATCGAGTCAACCGGACGTTTTACAAAACGTGACGCTGCTGCTCAACATCTTACAGCTGGAGCCAAAAAGGTTATTATATCCGCACCAGCAAAAAATGAAGATATCACGATTGTCTTAGGGGTCAATGAAGATAAATATGATGCCCAGAAGCACCATATTATTTCTAATGCATCCTGTACTACGAACTGCCTGGCACCTGTAGCCAAAGTCTTACTTGACAAGTTTGGAATTGAACAAGGAATGATGACGACTACTCACTCAGTCACCAATGACCAACGCATTTTAGACCTTGAACATTCAGATTGGCGTAGATCCAGAGCTGCATACCAATCCATGATACCAACAACCACTGGTGCAGCCAAAGCAGTTACTCTTGTTCTACCTGAATTAGAAGGTAAAATGAATGGCTTAGCCGTTCGAGTTCCAACCCCTAATGTCTCTTTAGTTGACTTTGTGGCAAACTTGACTAAACCTACAACCAAAGAAGAAGTCAATGCTGCTTTACGTCAAGCTGCTGAGGGTCCTTTAAAAGGAATCTTGGAATTTTGCGAATTACCGCTAGTCTCCATTGATTTTAATGGTAATCCGGCCAGTTCAATCGTCGATGGCTTATCGACGATGATGATGGGTGATCGCATGGTTAAGGTCTTAGCTTGGTATGATAATGAGAGTGGCTACTCTAACCGCATTGTGGATTTAGTGAAGCTCATTGTAAATAAAGGCTTGTAGGCTTTGGAGGTAATGCACCATGAGGAGAACTAAAATCGTCTGTACCATCGGTCCGGCAAGTGAATCTAGAGAAAAGGTTCAAGCTCTTCTAGCTGCAGGAATGAATGTAGCTCGTCTGAATTTTTCACATGGAACCCACGAAGAACATGGTCACAGGATCAAGATTTTGCGAGAGGAAGCTGCCAGGATCGGGAAACATCTAGGCATTCTTCTCGATACTAAAGGGCCGGAAGTACGGACTGGTAAAGTTCCTGAGGGGGGTATTACTCTTGAAAATGGATCTGAATTCTCATTGGATACAGATCTAAGTCTAGGTGACCAGCAGCGTGTTGGAATTACTTATACTGATTTATGGAGAAAAATCAACCCAGGTACTCATATTCTGATTGATGATGGACAAATCGATTTAGAAGTCACCTCGATTGATCATAAAATCATTCGCACAACGGTTCGGAATGGTGGAATTCTTAAGTCTCAAAAAGGGGTTAATGCGCCAGGGGCGCTGATTGATCTACCTGCAGTTACGGAAAGAGATATTGAAGATATTCGCTTTGGAATCTCCCAAGGGATTGACTTTATTGCAGCGTCTTTTACTCGTAGAGCGATCAATATTTTGGATGTGCGCAGGGTTGTTGAGGAAATGGAAGCTAATGTGCACATCATTGCCAAGATTGAAAGTCAAGAAGGGATCAATAATCTAGACGCAATTCTTGAGGTTGCCGATGGTCTAATGGTTGCACGCGGAGATCTTGGAGTTGAGATCCCTGTGGAAGAAGTTCCGATCAGGCAGAAGGAAATGATCCGCAAATCCAACTTACTAGGCAAGCCGGTTATTGTCGCCACTCAGATGCTTGATTCAATGATCCGTCAGCCGAGACCCACTAGGGCTGAGGCTAGTGATGTTGCTAATGCAATTCTCGATGGAACTGATGCCATCATGTTATCCGGTGAAACTGCAGCAGGGCTTTTCCCAGTGGAAGCAGTTCAGATGATGGATAAGATCGCTCAGAGAACCGAACAGATCTGTTCTGACCGTCAAGCTATTCGACAACCCCAAATTAATGTCGCTGAGGCCATAAGTTTTGCAAGTTATACTATTGCCAATGACCTCCAAGCCGCTGCTATTCTGACCCCAACCCACTCAGGCTTGACTGCGCGAATGATCTCTAAGTATCGTCCCAGCGCCTTGATTGTTGCCGCGACGCCCTTTGAAACGACCGCTAGGCAACTATCCCTGCAATGGGGTGTTCAATCTCTGATTGTCCCACAAAGCGCAGGAACGGACGAAATGTTGTCTGTAGCTGTCAATACATCTCTCAACAAAAAGATCATTAATGCGGGGGATGTGGTAGTCATTACTGCCGGCGTTCCGATTGGTAAAGTAGGCTCGACAAATATGATCAAAGTACAGATCATGGGCAATATTTTGGCCAAAGGGACAGGTATTGGGCGCAAGTCCTATTCCGGTATCGCACGCAAAGTACGGAATCCAGAGCGAGACGATTTTAAGGATGGAGATATTCTAATTGCAGAGACTACTGATGCAAGGTTTGTCCCACTCATTGCTCGAGCTGGAGCCTTGGTCGTTGTTGAGGGTGGTTTGACATCACACGCTGCTATTGCAGCCTTACAATATGGAATTCCAGCAATTGTAGGAGCTTTTGATGCCTTTTCTAAGGTAACCGATGGTCAGACTTTGACGGTCGACTCCTTATCCGGAATGATGTATGAAGGCTCGATTAGTATTCTATAAATTATGAGAGGAGGGAATTCGTGAGTTCTGAAAGGCAGGATGAGATTCATTTCTTACTCCAAGAACATGGAAATTTGACCGTTACAGAATTAGCACAGCGGTTAAAAGTATCTGAAATGACCATTCGTCGAGATCTCAAGAACCTTGCTGCGTTGGGTTTAATTCAACGCCAACACGGACGAGCGATTTATCCTCCTATTACCCCAATGGATACTTTGTTGATGATGAGCATGGGAGAGGCCGAGCGAGAAAAGGCTAGAATAGGCCAATTAGCTGCAACTTTGATTAATGAAGGGGATTCCATTATTCTGGACGCTGGGACTACGACTCTAGCCGTTGCCCAGGCTATACACACAAAATGTACTGTAATCACCAATTCTCTACCAATTGCTAGTGTTCTAGGTAATCGAGAAGAGATTACAGTCCTTATGACAGGTGGAGAAGTCCGCACAAATACCTTCGCTCTGGTCGGTCCAATGACCCGAGGGTTTTTAGAGGGCTTCAATGCTGATAAACTATTTTTAGGAGCAACCGGCGTAAATGTCGCACGAGGATTATCGACGGCAAACATGTTAGAATCAGAAGTTAAACAAACGATGCTTAAAGTAGCAAAAGACGTTATTCTTGTTGCCCATAGTGCCAAGATAGGGCAAGTTCGTTATCATACCTTTGCCCTTTGGGACAGTGTTCATACACTCGTAACAGACTCTGGACTATCGACATCGATCAAGGAAGAGCTTACTCTTTTAGGTGTTAATATTTTACTTGCCTAATAGGTGAGGTCTAAAACCGATAACTCTTTCAGCTAATACTTTTCGGCTAAAGCTGACATCGAGACTTCTGATCTTAAGTAACCTTACTTATGTAGGGGTCTGGAAATCGGATACACTAAAACGCGTATAGCCGACCACCGTCGACTATACGCGTTTATCTATGCAGAGAATTAGAGTTTTAGCTGCTATTTTGATGAATTTAAGGTGTTCTACTATTTAGGTAGATTTAAAGTGTCCTTAGTATGTCTTTTAAAGCCTTGGAGTTCGTGATCAAAATTTCCGGTATTCGTCATTTGATTGTCAATAGTATCTTTATCGATAGTACTATGGGCACGGTCGTTAAAAACCTCTATTAAACCCGCTCCTTCTAATTCGTTCGCAATTTCGAAGAGAGAGTCTCGTTTGAAACGAGGTAATTGATTGACAAACCGATTAATCTTAACAGGGGGAACAAGATTTCGGAATTTTACTCCTCCATACTTCAAAATACGTTCAGGCAAAAGGATCTCCTCCTTTTAATAATAATCAGACGACTAATCTGATGATATTATTTGCCTAATAGTCTAAACAAATACATCTTCTTGGGATGGTGACAAAACTTACTACTGTACTGGAGAATCCTCAGCAAATTTAACGTTACTTAAGGTATCTTTAACTTGATCACGAATAAATGATAAATATTCCTGTCGCAACGCTTCCTGCTCGGCGCGTTCCCACTCTTCTAAACTAGTGGCGCGCTTCTTTTTTGATAGTTCGTTGATACGCTCAATAATTATATTGATAGGTGAAGTACTCAATTAAGAATCTCCTTTCATCTTACCATAGTAAAGGTTATCATTTTTTGCATTATAACATGCTTCGAAAATAATTCAAATAATTCCTATACTAAGCCAAGAGTGCTATAATATGCCAAAATACTATTTGCTTTATATAAGATACCTAGGAGGATTTTTAAATGGGATTGCTTTCCAAAACACACTTAAGAGTTCGTTATGCTGAAACTGATCAAATGGGGATTGTCTATCATTCAAATTACCTTATTTGGTTTGAGGTTGGAAGAACAGAATTGTTCCGGGAATTAAATCTTCCCTATACTAAGTTTGAGGAACAGGGTATAGGATTAGCTGTCGTAGAAGCCAGTTGCCGCTATCGAAAACCCACACGCTATGACGATGAGTTGATTATTGTTACTGAGATAGAACAGATGACGTCCAGAAGGGTAACGTTTTCTTATCGAGTTTTCCTTGAAGAAACTTTGATGGCAGAAGGAAAGACGGTCCATGTATTTATGAACAAGGCAGGTCGCGCTACAGATGTACGTAAGTATGAAATATGGAAAAGTTTAGAAAGTGTGCTTGAAAAGCAAGCAGGGATCTGCCAAAACTGATTGCATTACTCTTTGTGTTATGTTATCATGTATACAAAATACAAAGAGAGAAGGGATTCTATGTATCTAGTTACGTGGATTGAAGGAGAAGAAGTTAATTACAGGGTCGTACAGAACCAAGAACTTCCAACCTTGATGGCTTCTCTTGGACAACATGCAATTATCCAAAAATATTAGCGTAGAAAAAACGTTTACTTATATAAGGGAATTTAATTATAATCAAGTATGCCCATCAATATCGATGGGCATTTATTTTTTGTCTAACTTCGTGCAGGATAATTCTTGTTGACCGAGAATACTTATGTATTACAGAATTTAGGAGTTTTATTGAGAAGGAGGTTGTTTATGTCCTTCAAAGTGATAGTAGACAGCTCGTCGGACATCCCCTTCAACATGGCAGTCTCTGCGGGGATCGTTACTGTACCAATGCCCGTAACCATTGATGGCAAGAGCTTTCTGGAAGGGGTTAACCTTTTCAACAAAGAGTTTTACGCGCAATTTGCTGAGTTTAAGGAATTACCTAAAACATCCCAGCCAAATCCGAACAACTTATTAGAAGAATATGAAAAGGCTTTATCCGCTGGATACGACGTGGTGGCTATTCATCTTTCATCAGGCTTGAGTGCAACTGTTTCGACGGCTAATATGGTACGCGAAATGACGTCTGCTCCAGAGCGAGTGCATATTATCGATAGCCTGGGTGCATCATTTGGGTATGGCTTACTCGCTATATTTGCCCAAAAAACTCTGTCTTCCGTAACTTCCTGGGAGGAAGCGGAAGAAATAATACTTGCTTTCCGCCAAAAAATGCGTTATGTTTTTACCCTAGACGTGCTAGACTACCTCGTAAAAGGGGGAAGAGTCAGCAAAACGGCTGGGTTTATTGGTGGATTGCTTGATGTCAAGCCCGTCTTGCATATTACCCCGGATGGCAAGATAGAACCTTTTGCTAAAGTCCGTACTCGCCGTGCCGCAATTAAAAAATTAGTCGAAGTTATGGAACAGGAAATCACGTTCCCTGAACAGCAAGTGATTGGAATATCCCATTCAACATGTTATGAAGATGCTCAGATCTTAGCCAATGAAATCCATCAGCACTTCAAAGTAAAGGATGTCATAATTAGTGAAGTGGGCTGTGTCATTGGAAGCCATACAGGTCCTGGTACACTGGCACTTTTTTATCAACGTTAAAACACAGAATAGGAGAGAAACTTAGTTGAAATCCATCGCAGCTTTCTTGCTAGCCTTATTTTTGATGTTTAGCATTACCCCGATAATTGCCCTAGGCTCGTCATCAACAAAGGGTACTTTGCCAATAGTGCAGGGAGAAGGGGCTTATTTAATTGATGTATTATCAGGACAAACGCTCTTTATGAAAAACCCTGATCAGCCTCTTGCACCTGCCAGCACAACCAAGATTATGACTGGATTATTAGCTATTGAACGTGGTAATTTGAATGACATTGTGACAGCAAGTCCTACTATGTTAAATAATAAGCTTGTCTATGGTACACGGATATACCTTGAACCAGGTGAAAAGCTATCATTACAGGATCTTCTCCATGCAACACTGTTAAACTCAGCCAATGATGCTGCAGTAACTATTGCTGAGCATGTCGGTGGTGACCTACCGCACTTCGTCGAAATGATGAATCAACGTGCTCAAGAAATCGGAGCTCTTCAAACTCATTTTAAGAATCCGAGTGGTTTAACCGAGCAAGGACATGTCACCACAGCACATGATCTTGCCCTTATCGCCCGTGTTGCTTATCAAAATCCTATCTTTGCTGAGTATGTTCGTACTAAGTCAAAAACCATTTCTCGCTCCAAAGAAAATGTGCCTTCACTTTTGGTCAATCAAAACAAACTATTATGGATGGATGCTGCTGTTGATGGCATCAAATTGGGATATACGGCTGCTGCCCAAAATTGTCTAGTGGCCTCGGCTTCCAAGGATGGACGTCAATTAATTGGTGTCATTCTCAAATCACCAGGCAAAGAAATCTATACAGATATGGAAAACATGTTTGAATATGGATTTACTGAATTTGAAACTATTGTTTATAAACCTAAAGGTGCCGCAATGGCATCCATTACGGTTGATAGTCAATCCGTTGACCTTATACTTGACCGTCCTATCTATATTACCCAGAAACTTGGCGAACAGCAGAAAACGTTAGATCTTCGTGTATCCCCTTTAAATTTGGGTACATTATCCTCAGTAGAAGAAGGGCAAGTGGTAGCTCAAGTTGCAGTTTTAGATGGTATTACGCATTTAGACACATTTCCTTTAAAAACCTCACGGGCAGTTCAACCAAAAATTCCATATCAGACCGTGGGTTCTTTTCAAACATCTTGGTTCTTTGGAGCGATGGCGATGGTAGGCATTGTTGTATTTATCAATCATAAAAGAAACGCCTCTCGTTATTTAAAAAGACAGGCACGACTTGCGAAACGAAGAGAGTCAAGTTAGGATATAATATAATTAAGTGATAGAAGCATTAGATTTGATGTCTAATGCTTTTGTTATGGTGAGACGGAATTGACTGAAAATTGTTCGCTCAGAAAAAAAACTATATAATAAGACTATAACAATAAGGGTATGATTTAGGAGTTGACTAACTTGGAAAAGGGTAAGAAGGTAGTTACTATTGCCTATGGTTGCCAAATGTCTGAACGTGATGCTGAAACCTTGACGGAAATTACTAGGCAAGAAGGCTATCAGAGTTCTGAAGAACTTGAAAATGCAGATTTAGTGATCTTAAATACCTGTTGCGTAAGAGAGAGTGCAGAAAATAGAATACTCGGGAAAATAGGAGAGCTTAAAAAACTAAAGGAAAGAAACCCCCATCTGAAAATTGCCATTAGTGGCTGTATGGTTCAACAACCTGGTGCCGTGGAACGCTTGCGTAAACGAGCACCGTTTATAGATATTTGGACAGGAACTCATAATTTACACAATTTTTCGGATCTCTTACATCAGGTAGAACAAGGCGGAAAAGTCGCCGAAGTTTGGACTGAACCCAAATTAACCCTGGAATCTACTCCCCTCGCTGAGAAAGGTAAACTGCAAGCGAACGTTAATATTATGTACGGTTGCGATAACTTTTGTTCATATTGTATTGTTCCACATGTGCGAGGCCGGGAACGGAGTCGCAAACCTGAGGAAATCATTCAAGAAATTAAAGACCTGGTGGACAGCGGTTGTCGCGAAGTCACCTTACTAGGACAAAACGTAAACTCCTACGGTAAAGAATTTTCGCCTGCCTATGACTTCGCAGATTTGCTTAAGGATGTAGATCAAATTGCAGATCTGTTACGGATACGCTTTATTACCTCACATCCCAAGGATTTGTCGGATAAGCTGATTGAAACTGTTGCTGAGGGTCAGAAATTATGTGAGCACTTCCATTTACCGATTCAATCCGGGAGTAATTTCATACTCCAGCGCATGAATCGGAAATATACTAGGGAATACTATTTAAGCCGAGTAGAAAAAATCTATGAGCTCCTTCCCCAGGCTAGGATTACAACAGATGTAATCGTTGGGTTTCCCGGTGAATCGGAAGAAGACTTCGAGCAAACTCTGGAAATCATGAATTTAGTTCATTATAGTCATGCCTTTACCTTCATGTATTCCAAACGTTCTGGTACGCTTGCTGCCGAAATGGAGAATCAAATTGCGCTAGATGTTAAAAAGCGACGTTTACAGAAGTTGATGAGCGTGCAAAACCAGCAGAGTCTGGTATGGCGGCAAAAAATGATAGGAAAAACCTATGAAGTCTTGGTCGAAGGTCCAAGTAGGACAAATCCTGAGCGTTTAACTGGAAGAACACGCGGCTACGAACTGGCCGTTTTTAATGGTCATCCAGAACTCATCGGGTCCTTGGTAAACGTGAAGATACTAGACGCTGGATCTTGGACACTTACCGGAGAAATTGAAAGATCTAAGTAGAATTCTGTTTAACTTTGTGATGGAAGCAGGAATCTCCTGTCCTATGTAGAATGTATTATGCGGAGGTGTCATACAATGACAAACGAAATTATTGAAAATGCCCGGCTCTTGGCAGATGCCATCGCTCGAAGCTCCGAGCTCGCCGAATTACACAGTGCAGAGGATGCAATGGCTGCTGATGTTTCAGCCCAAGAATTGATTGCAGAATTACAGAAAGCTCAAGAACGCTTTATGGAGGCACAACAAGGCGGCTCTGAGCCTACTGAAATTGATAAAAATGCGGTCGATGAAATTGAAGCTAAGGTAGAAGCGAATCTCGCTATCGCCGCGTACATGAAAGCACAAGACAAGTTTACCGAAATGTTAGATGGTGTTAATGCTATTCTTGCCGGAGCCATAGCAGGTTCTTCTGATAGCTGCTCCTGTGGAGATGATGGTTGTGCTCCAGGAGGATGCGAACCCGGAGGGTGTGGCAGCGGCGGAGGCTGCGGCTGCGGGAATTAATTTAGAAAATACCGCAGAATCGAGATCGAAAGGGAAGAGCTAAATCAGTAGCTCTTCCCTTTTAGGATTTATCGTCTCTGAGTAGAATCATCAGTCAACAAACTTTTATAAGGGAGAAGACATGGTATGACCACCCCTATGATGCGACAATATCGTGGAATTAAAGCCAAAGCACCCGATACAATTCTCTTTTATCGGTTAGGTGATTTTTACGAAATGTTTGGAGAAGATGCAGAGCTTGCTGCACCTATCTTACAAATCGCTTTAACTGGCCGAGATGCAGGGGATGGGAAACGTATCGCCATGTGTGGCGTTCCTTATCATGCTCTCGATAATTATTTATCAAAACTCGTCAACGCCGGTCACAAGGTGGCTATTTGTGAACAAGTCGAAGACGCCAAAGATTCTAAAGGCATCGTCAAGCGTGACATAATCCGGATAGTCTCGCCAGGAACCCTTACTGAATCCCTTGCAGAACGCTCTAATCATTATCTAGCCAGTGTATTTCACGAGCAGCACTGGGGACTAGCCTTTCTTGATCTATCCACAGGAGAATTTACTATTTTTCAAACCCCTGAGCTCGATGTGCTGCTCGCGGAAGTTTCTCGGATAAACCCAGCCGAAGTCCTACTTCCGCCAGAGCTCATAAAAAAACCTAAGCTTTGGACGGGGTATTTTTGTAGTCTGCGGGATCGTAATACATTTTACAGTCACAATTTAAGTCAGCACTTTGAAGGGCAACAGACTCTGTTGCAAGAATTTCCCGTTGCTGCCTGTGCTGCCGCTAGTTTATGGACTTACATATTGGAAACAATGCCCGGCGTTGATCCAAGCCATATCGTTGAAATAAAAACTTTCCGTTCCGAGCAGTGGATGTTTTTAGACCAATGGACACGTCGCAACTTGGAACTTACAGAATCCCTCCGAGGGGTAGGGAGAAAGGGAACTCTCCTGTCTGTCCTGGACTCCACTCAGACCGCCTTCGGCGGTAGACTACTCAAGCATTGGATTGATAAACCATTACTACTGAAGGATGATATAGAGCGGCGACTCAACGCGGTTGATGAATTAGCCTCGGACTCTTTTCTGCGCAAAGATTTGTTAAAGCTTTTTTCCAAGGTCTATGATCTCGAACGTCTGATAGGAAAGGTTTCTTACGGAACCGCCAATGCCAAGGACTTGTTATCCTTGACCCAAACCTTAGCTTTGCTTCCTGAAATACGAACGCTCCTAATGGCGAGCACTGCTGAGACTCTGAAAATCAAGGCTCCTCAATTGGAGGGCTTTGAAACCTTCGTCACAACCCTGCAAGAGGCGCTTAATCCAGTTCCTCCCTTATCGATTCGGGATGGGAATATTATTAAAACAGGGTATTCCCAAGAGGTGGACGAATTACGCAGTATTTCGACAGGCGGAAAAGAATGGGTTGCCCAACTTGAGAGCTTCGAACGTGAACGCACGGGGATTCGCTCTTTAAAGATCGGGTATAACAAAGTGTTTGGTTATTTCATCGAGATTACCCATGCCAATGCCCACCTTATTCCTTCAGACTATCAACGTAAACAGACTCTTTCCAATGCTGAACGTTTCATTACTCCTGAACTCAAAGAATATGAACAAAAAATCTTAGGCGCTGATGATAAACTTAAAGAACTAGAGTATGAGCTTTTTTTAGTCCTTCGAGAGAGTGTTCGAAAAAATACCAAGCAGATCCTGACTATCGCTCAAGTTTTAGCAGAGATGGATGTCTTGGTCAGTTTAGCTGAGGTCGCTATTCGCAATCACTATGTCCGTCCTCAGATTACTAATGACGGGGAGATTCAGATCACTGAAGGTCGTCATCCTGTTGTAGAAGTCATGCTCGAACCAGGTAAATTTGTCCCCAATGACACGCTTATTTCCCAGAAACACCATCTAGCGCTGATCACAGGACCCAATATGGCCGGAAAATCGACTTACATGCGCCAAGTCGCCTTAATCGTTTTGATGGCCCAAATCGGATCCTTCGTGCCGGCCCAAAAGGCCATCATCTCTCAAGTAGACCGGATCTTTACACGAGTAGGTGCCTCAGATGACTTAGCGGCTGGCCAAAGTACGTTTATGGTCGAGATGCATGAGGTAGCGCATATTTTGAAATATGCCACTGCCAAAAGTTTAATTATCTTAGACGAAATCGGACGAGGGACCGCCACCTATGATGGACTAAGTATCGCCTGGGCCGTGGCTGAGTATTTAGTTCAACAGCCTGAGTTTAACCCTAAGACGCTCTTTGCCACCCATTACCATGAAATGACGCAGTTACAGGATGATTTTTCCGGGCTATTTAATCTTCATGTGGGGGTGAAGGAACAGGGAGAAGACATTGTCTTTTTACATAAAATTCTGCCGGGTCGCGCAGATCGTAGTTATGGTATTCAAGTGGCGCGCCTGGCAGGTCTCCCTCAAGAACTTTTACAACGTGCCAAGACCTTGCTCAAGGAATTAGAATCATCCGAGCCGGTACACGCAAGCTCTGCTCCGACCCAAGTTATGACCCAATTTACACTGTTCGATGTTCCACAAACTCATCCGCTCTTACAAGAAATTAAACAAATCCACTTAGAAGACATGACGGCTCGCCAAGCACTTCAATATCTCTTTGACTTACAGGAGCGCATTTAGCGAGGCAATACGCGAGGTTCGAAGTTCGAGGTTCGAAGTTCGAAAGGAAAGGGGACACAACTCGAGGTTCGAGGTTCGAAGTTCGAGTTACGAACGGGAAGGAGACACAACTCGAGGTTCGAGGTTCGAGGTTCGAAGTACGAACGGAAAGGGACATACACGAAGCACGAGTTCGAGATTCGAAGTTCGAAAGGGGGCACACTTTTTGAAGTAATAGCTGTTCTTTGAGAAAGGAATGTCCCCAACAAAGTACGAATTCTGAGGTGAGTAATTTCATGTAAGTGGAAAATGGACAGAGTCGAGTGTCAAAAGTCAAAAGTTAAAGTAAAGTAAAGGTTTAGGTTTAAGTTTAAGTTCGTCGTAGGATGTTCGAGTTTTAAGATCGAACCTCGAACTTCGAACCTCGAACCTCGATAAAAGGGGGTGTAACCATGCCTATTCAAGTAGGTATCGATGTGGGGGGAACTTACACTGACGCAGTGTTGATCGCCAATGGTCGTATCCAACAAACAGCCAAGGTACCCACCCAATCAGAAAATTTAGTAGATACCCTTATGGAAGCTTTTGATAAGTTAGCTATTAGAGAGGGACAGGCGCTTGACCGCCTCACTGTCAGTACAACCCTGGTAACGAATGCCATTCTCCAAGAGCAAATTCCCTCGGTTAACTTAATGCTGTTTTCTGGCAAGGGGATGAGAATGGATGCGCTTCCCTGGCCGGTAGATTATTTGGAGCTCTCAGGAGAAATGGATTTTCGAGGCAGAGAAATTGAATCCCCTGACCAGAAAGAATGGGAGAAACTGCTATCGCCAGACCTGCTCGAGAAGCCAACCCGCGTAGCCATTGTCGGGAAATTCTCTCATCGGAACTATCTTCACGAGGAATTACTTGCTAGTTATCTTAAGCAATTGAACCCATCCTTACGGATTGCTCTGGGACATGAGTGGGGTCAAGCAAATTTTTATCGACGAAGTCTGACAACCTATCTCAACTTAGGGGTAGCGGATCTCTATCATCAATTTGCCCAACAATTACAAACCGCTGTTGCTGCACGAAAAATTCAGACCCCCATATTTATCTTAAAGGCCGATGGCGGCTGTTTACCACTTGCTAAGATTCGCCCCATCGATTCCATCTATTCTGGGCCCGCTGCCAGTGTTTTGTCAGCTCTAACCCAAATCGACTCTACGGAGTCGTCCATTGTCGTTGATATTGGCGGAACAACCACGGATATGGGTCTTGTTCTAGCAGGAGTACCTTTACTTAGTTCTAAAGGAGCTCACATTGGATCCTTCGCAACACTGGTCCGCTCTTTATCCGTTCGATCCATTCCGGTAGGGGGAGACTCTGTCGTTCATGCTACGGATCAAGGGTTTGTTCTCGAAAGTTATCGCCTCGGTCCTGCGTATTGTCTAGGTGGGAATGCACCCACTCCGACGGATGCCATGCGGTATCTGGGGCTGATAGATTATGGTAATCTGCAACTTGCTGAAGAAGGTCTGGCCTCAATTTTACCACCGGAAGGACGAACCCCTCAGCAGCTGAAGGAGCTGGCCTGTGCCATTCTTGCTCAAGTCGTCGAAAGAATTTCTGAGGCTGTAGATTCTCTAAAACGCGAGTGGCAAGAAGAACCAGCTTATAAAGTGTGGGAGGTTCTCCATCCTCAGGAAAACCATGTCTTCCACACCTTAGTCACCGGCGGAGCTGCTCGAGGAATTTCGGCTGCCTTAGGAAAACGTCTGGGAACCCCGGTAAAGCTTGGCTATCGCGCAGAAATCTCCAATGCTCTTGGCACAGCTATGGCAAGACCTACCTTTGATTGCACTCTCCATCTTGATACCTATATGAAGCAGTACCGCGTAGAAGAGACGGGAGAACAGGGTAAATGGACAGGCTCACTTCGACCTCACAAAGAAGTGGAGGGGTTTTTGGATACCCTTGTGCAACGGCAAGTGCAGGAGTATGGCCTAGATACTTATGCTGTTGAAAAAGAGCACTTTGATTTCTTCCCTATTGTTCAAAATTATCGCACCGTGGGCCAAATTGTGCATGGAGCTGCTCATCAGCGAGCTGGTGTGATCGGGAGGGTGATCCTATGAAACGAACCGGAATTCTGTTTTTTCCAGCCTTTGATTGGTCCTTAGGAGACTCCCATCCTGAACGTGAAGAACGCCTCCTCTACACCCAAGAGCAACTATTCGAGGAGGGGGTTCTTGATTTACCCCAAATTAAACAGTTTTCACCCCGGGTGGCATCTTTGCATCAGGGGTTACGGGCTCAAGCCTTATTCCCCAACCCACAGGCGCATACGGACTCCTTAGATGCCCATCTAATTGCCGCCGGGAGCGCCATTTTATTAGGCGAAGCACGGATGCGTGGCGAAATTTCTAATGGGTTCGTCTTGGCACGTCCACCAGGACATCATTCAGGAGCGACGGTTTGGGGGAACCGTGGCTTTTGCACTCTGAATAACGAGGCAATCCTGGTCAACCATTTAAGGGCCAAGTATGGTGTAAAAAAGATTGCGATTGTAGATACGGATGTCCATCATGGAGACGGAACTCAAGATATTTTTTATCACGATCCCAATGTTCTCTTTATTTCTATCCATCAAGATGGACGTACACTTTTTCCAGGCAGTGGCTTTGTCTATGAAAAAGGGGGTCCCAATGCCTGGGATCAGACTCTAAACATTCCACTACCGCCTGGAACGGGAGATGAAGGCTATCATTATGTCATGGAAAATTGGGTGCTCCCGCGTCTGCAAGCCTTTGCTCCTGAGCTGATCATTAATTCGGCGGGTCAGGACAATCATTTTACAGATCCACTCGCCTCAATGAATCTGACCGCAGACGGGTATGGTCGGATCACTGAAATTCTTCAACCGGATTTGGCAGTTCTGGAAGGTGGATATTCCATCGAAGGAGCTCTTCCTTATCTTAACCTGGCCATTTTACTGGCCCTGGCTGGAGAAGATTATCATCATGTTCGAGAACCCCAGAAGCTTACTCGCCCCACTTTAGCGTGGGCAGATTTGAAGCCATATTTTGAAGCTCTTAAAAAACAGCATCAAGCGGTTCAACCTAAGTTCAGCGTTCAAAACAAACCCACCTTCCCGAAAGGAAATTGGATCAATATACCCAATTCAATTTACTATGACACAGAAGGGTTCCAAGAAACCCGCCAGGATTACATCCGACAATGTAATCATTGTGCTGGTACAGTCTTTATAGAAAGTCGGCGCGCTCCCCAGACATCGATCTTAGTCAGAATTCCGTTTCACGCTTGCCCAGAGTGCGAGCAAGCAGGTTATGACCTTTGGGAGCATACTCATAGGCATAGCGAGAAAATCAGAAGCGGACTCCTGCAGAATCAGCTTCATGACAAACTAGTTGTTTGGGATAGTAAGGAAGGACTGAAGGAATTTTGACACCGGTGATTCATATTCTGGATACACACTCTGCTAACCAAATCGCTGCTGGAGAGGTGGTTGAACGACCAGCCTCTGTGGTTAAAGAGTTGGTAGAAAACGCTATAGACGCGGGGGCCAAACACATTGACATAACCATTGAGGGGAATGGTGTTCCGTTAATTCGGGTGCGAGATGATGGCTGCGGAATCGGCATTTCGGATTTACCCTTAGCCGTCATTCGTCATGCGACGAGTAAGATCACTGAGATTGGAGATCTCGATCATTTGCGAACCCTCGGGTTCAGAGGGGAAGCTTTACCGAGCATTGCCTCGGTTTCTAATCTGGAAATTTCCACACGTCCTGCTGATGAAGTTGCCGGATTGAGCCTAACACTCAAAGGTGGAGAACAAGGGGAGTTTAAAGAAGTCGGGTGCCCGGTCGGAACCTCAGTAACAGTTCGAGATTTGTTTTATAATACGCCAGCGAGATTGAAATTTTTAAAATCTACCCCGACGGAATTTGGGCTGATTAGTGATTCCATCGGGCGCATGGCGCTGGCGCACCCAGAGATTGCATTTTCTCTAACTCATCCGCAGCAAGTTGTTTTGCAAACCTCTGGGCGTGGTCAGTTACGTGAAACAATTGGATCTATCCTCGGGCATACCATGGCGCGGCAACTTATATCAATCCATGCGCAACACGAAGAGTGGTGTTTAGAAGGCTATATCAGTCCACCGGATCTGGTCCGAACTTCTAAGCAAGCTCAAGTTTTTATGATTAACGGACGAAGTATACGTTCGTCGTTTTTAAGCCGTGCTTTGCAGGAAGGCTATCACACCCTGATTCCGGCGAAGCTTCACCCCATAGTCGTGCTGCACCTGCATGTTCCGCCATCAGATTATGATGTGAATGTTCATCCCACAAAAATGGATGTTCGGTTCAAGAATGAACAAGCCTTAACCCATTTTATCAGTCAGGCTGTTTATCGAACTCTCATAAATAGTAAGCCCTTACCGACCTTTGAGACGACCAAATCTACCTTTTCGCTCCCACCTAGAATGGATGTTTCAGCAACAAATGCTTCTAGCTCCATTGCAATTCGAACCCCGTCAACTCCTAAGGGCACTCAGTTATTGACCCCTAGGTTAACCTCGACACCAACCCCTAATGCAGCGATGCAAATCAGTGAGATAGCCGAACCTTTGTCAACAGATGCTAAGGAAAGTCAACTTATTGCTCAAACGAGTACTCAAACCAATGCTCAGACCTATACTAAGCCTGAGGCTTACCAAGAGGCTTACCAAGAGACTTACCCAGAGACTAGCCCAGAGACTAGCCCCCAGAAACCCCAAGTCTTTGATCAAGCAAAATTTTTCGGTACACTTCCTCAGCAAAAGACTAGTGTTCCTCAGGATAATGGTTCTATCATCTATGAACAAACTACCCCAGACAACCCCAATGCCCCAGATATTCTCTCTCAAATCTGGCCATTAGCACAGCTTTTCAACACCTACATCTTGGCGACGGATGGTGAAACTCTCTTTATGATTGATCAACATGCAGCTCACGAACGGATCAACTATGAACGATTATTAAAGGAGTTCAAACATGCAGAACAAGCAAGTCAGTCACTTCTTATACCACTTCCCATGGAGTTCACCCTCCAGGAAGAACAGGTTCTCTTAGAGCATTTGTGGATTCTTAATGAAATGGGATTTGTGTTAGAACAATTTGGCTCACGTACCTACTTATTACGAGGTGTACCGGTCCAGACTGGAATATCTCAACCAGACAAGCTGCTGCGTGAGTTTATCGAAGAAGTGTTGTTGAGGAACACAGCACCCAACTTAAACAAACTGTTGGAAGAGTGGATCTATCTTTTGGCTTGCAAAGAATCCATCAAAGCCCAAGACTCACTGTCCTTGTTGGAAATGGAACAACTGATTGCCCGACTTTATCAAACTCAGAATCCTTATACCTGTCCCCATGGTCGCCCTACCATGGTTAAAATGTCCCGTGGGGAGTTAGAAAGACGTTTTTATCGCACCTAACGATGGGAAGTTTGTGTGCTTTGTGACAGGGACATACTAACCGTAAGAAGGAAACAAGAAGCTTTTATGAAGTTACAAGGGAGGGCTTATGGCTAGTGAATGAACTCCCCATCCATATTAAAATAACCCATTCAGATTCGAGACTTCAAAGGAGATTTGATTGGTTTCTTCAACACCCCGGATGCAACTGGATCACTACACCGAGGGGGGAAGAGAGATTTCCAGAACTAGCCATCACTCGACGTGGTGTATTCTTGACCAATGGAACGGAACGGCTGGCCTTTCATCCCAGCATGGCCCTGATTCGTCTGATTAATCTTCGGCGAGGTGGGTCAGATCGGTTTCTTGAAGCGACGAAGATCAGCGCTGGTGACTCCTTGATCGATGCTACTCTTGGCTTAGGAACGGATGCTTTAATTGGAGCATGGGCAGTCGGTGAAACTGGAAAGGTCCTTGCTTTTGAACAATCCCCGGTTTTAGCCGCTATGGTACAAGATGGTTTAAGCCATATTACTGAACTGATTACAAATTCTAAAAAAACAGAAAAACAAGTCGCTTGGGCTGCTTTAGCAGACGCTTCACATAGAATTCAAATTTCTTGGGGAGATCACATGGAGTTCTTAAGACGAATTCCCACTAGTTCCGTCGATATCGTCTATTTTGATCCCATGTTCAGGCAGACTCTCCAACAATCAAAATCAATCCAACCCTTACACCAATGGTCAGAGCATAAACCACTCGACCCTAAGGCAATTTATGAGGCTTGTCGAATCGCTCGGAAACGGGTTGTCTTAAAGGAACGTAAGAACAGCTCAGAGTTCCAACGCCTTGGTTTTGAGATATTACTCGGAGGCCAGTACAGCCCAGTTGATTATGGTGTCATTCTAGTTTAATGGAGGTAGGATAGGTGTATCCACTTGTAGTAATAATCGGTCCGACTGGAGTTGGTAAGACCGCACTGGGAATAGCACTTGCCCAAACCATCGGTGGAGAAATAATCTCTGGAGATTCCGTCCAGGTCTATCAGAAATTAGATATTGGTTCAGCAAAACCGACGGCAGAAGAGCTTCAACTTGTCCCTCATCATCTGATTGATTGTTTAGATCCCACGGAACCTTTTACGGCTGCTCAGTTTAAATCCCTGGCAACCTCGTTGATCGCTGAGATTAGGGGCCGGGGACATATTCCGATTGTTGTCGGTGGAACAGGACTTTATATTCGTTCCTTATTAGATCCCTATGATTTTTCGCAACACGGCTCAGAGGAAATTCGGAGCAAATGGAAGGAGTTCGCTATTTTACATGGCAACGAGGCACTGCATAGAGAGCTGGAGAAACAGGATCCTGTCACTGCGGAGCAGCTCCATCCCAACAACGTTTTGCGCATAATCAGGGCTCTTGAAGTTTTTGAACTAACAGGAAAAACCCTCTCCAGCCAGCGTCAATTTCGAGATGATGAATACCAGCCCCTTGATCCAGCCATTGTTTATATTGGGCTCACTGCGGCACGAGACGTAATCTATGATCGGATAAATCAACGCTGCGTTACAATGTTAAAGCAGGGTTTAATTGAAGAAACCCTAGCTCTTTTAAAGGACGGTTATGCCCCGACCTTAAAACCTTTGCAAAGTATCGGTTATCGTCATGCAATTTGGTTCTTAAAAGGGAGAGTCACCCAACCAGAAATGTTAAGATTACTCCAACGTGATACACGTCATTTTGCCAAACGTCAATTCACCTGGTTCCGACGTGATCCTCGGATTAGCTGGTACGATATTAGTCTTCAATTAAATGAGATTCTCAAGATTGTCGTACAAACTTGCAGAGCCTGCGAAACTCGTGTAATATAGTTATTATAGAAATATAAGGTGATGGAGGAAAAATCATGAACAAGTCGCCCATCAATTTACAAGATACCTTTTTAAACCAGGTACGCAGAGAAAACCTCCCGGTGACCATTTATTTGGTTAACGGGTTTCAGCTTAAGGGACTTATTAAAGGATTTGACAACTTTACGGTCGTCATTGAATTTGAGGGCAGACAACAAATGGTTTATAAACATGCCATATCAACGGTAATGCCTATTCGACCGATTAACTTCAATACCGCAAGTGCAGGAGACTCAAATACTTAAGTTAACTATCAAGATCATCGACGATTTTCTAAGCATGAAGAACTAAGTTCGGTATAGATCGAACTTAGTTCTTTATGCTTGAATTCATTACTGGACTATGTTATCCTAAGATTATATGCTTTTATCTTAGTGAAAGAAAGGAACTCAACCCAACTATGGAAACTCGAAATTTAAGAAACATTGCAATTATCGCTCACGTTGATCATGGGAAAACGACCCTTGTTGACGTTATGCTTAAACAGAGTGGAACCTTCCGTGCTAACCAACAAGTTGTAGAACGCGTCATGGATTCCAATGATTTAGAACGTGAACGTGGTATTACCATTTTATCAAAAAACACTGCTGTCCATTGGCTGGGAACAAAGATTAATATTATTGACACTCCAGGGCATGCTGACTTCGGAGGAGAGGTTGAACGTGTCTTACAGATGGTCAATGGAGTTCTTCTGATCGTCGATTCCTTTGAAGGGCCGATGCCTCAAACTCGTTTCGTTTTACGAAAAGCCTTGGAACTGAAGCTTATCCCCATTGTTGTCATCAATAAGATAGACCGCCCGG
Organism: Peptococcaceae bacterium BRH_c23; assembly: GCA_000961805.1. The sequence continues at coordinate 23,206 of LADV01000252.1, forward strand.
ATGCACGACCGGCTGAAGTGGTCGATGAAGTCTTAGATCTCTTCATTGAGCTCGGTGCAGAAGACCATCAATTAGATTTTCCAGTTGTCTATGCCTCTGCGCGCTCAGGCATTGCAGGACTCTCTCCTGATGCTCTGGAAGACACCTTGGCACCTTTATTTTCCGTTATCTTAGAGCATATTCCAGCTCCAGTCGTTGATCTCGATGCTCCCTTTCAAATGCTTGTTACAACCTTAGATTATGACGATTATGTCGGTAAAATCGTCATTGGTCGTATCGTTCGAGGGACAATTCATCAAAATGAAAATATCACCTTGATCAAGCGGGATGAAAGTTTTGAACGGACGCGAGTAGGAAAAGTTATGCTTTTCGAGGGATTAAAGCGAGAAATCGTGCCCGAAGCGTCTGCTGGAGAAATCGTAGCCCTTACGGGATTAACAAGTGCTAATATTGGGGAAACTGTTGCCTGTGCCCTTAGTCCTGAAGCTTTACCGACCATTGAAGTGGATGAGCCTACGCTTTCCATGAATTTTATGGTTAATAACAGCCCCTTTGCCGGACGTGAAGGACACTTTGTTACCTCGCGTAAGATTCGGGAGCGTCTCTGGAAAGAAGTTGAGACAAATGTCAGCCTGAGAGTCGAAGAGACAGACTCTGCTGATAGTTTTCAAGTCTCTGGTAGAGGAGAGCTTCACCTCTCAATTTTAATTGAAAACATGCGTCGCGAAGGGTATGAACTTCAAGTTTCTAAACCTGAAGTTATCTATAAAATGATCGACGGTGTCAAATGCGAACCCATTGAATTCTTAATCTGTGATTTACAAGAGAGTTCCTTGGGAGCTGTCATGGAGTTATTAGGTAAGCGCAAAGCTGAAATGTCTAATATGATAAATCTCTCTGCAACACAACTCCGCGTAGAATTTCGAATTCCGGCTCGAGGCCTGATCGGTTTCCGAGGAGAGTTCTTATCCCAAACCAGGGGTGAGGGAATGATGAGCCATATGTTCTTGGGTTATGAACCTTATAAAGGGGATATCCCAGGCCGAAATCGCGGCGCGCTGATTGCCTTCGAAGAAGGAGAAACGAACGCTTACGGTCTCTATTCTGCTCAAGAGCGCGGCCAATTGTTTGTTGATCCAGGCCTTCATGTATATGGAGGTATGATTGTTGGAGAAAATAAACGTGAACAGGATATTGAAGTTAACGTTTGTAAGAAAAAGCAGCTCACCAATATGCGTACCAGTTCAGCAGATGAAGCGTTACGCCTGGATAAGCCTAGAGAGCTTTCTTTAGAACAATCCTTAGAATTTATTAACGACGATGAATTGGTCGAAATCACCCCTAAAAGTGTTCGACTGCGTAAGAAGTTCTTAGATCATACTTCTCGAGTACGTTACGCCAAAAGCTTAACAGGGAAATAATAACAACACTTAACTAGGACACCTTTTATCTTTACTTGCGTATATTAGTAAAGATGGGAGGTGTGCCTGTACTTATGACAATCCGTATCACGTTTAAACCGGACAATTCTCAACCTCCGGTCATTCAAATTCCCTTACCCCCCAAAAACCCAAGTGAACCCACTCCTACCGCTGAGATGGCGGGGATTGGCCGAGCACGAAAGAGTAACTCTACACAAGAAAAAGATAAGGATAAAGATAAAAAAGTCGGAGAAATTCTCGATGAATTAGAGACCTATATCGGTTTAATCATTGTGAAACGTCTGATCCGAGATCTACAAGCCTATGTGGAAATCCAAAAACGGAGACTCCAGGAAAAACTCATAGCAGAACCCCTTGTTTTACATATGATTTTTAGAGGGAATCCAGGAACCGGCAAAACAACAGTGGCACGTTTGGTCGGGCGACTGTTTAAAGAAATGGGAGTTCTTCAAAAAGGACATGTGATCGAATGTGAACGGGCAGATTTAGTCGGTGAATATATTGGGCATACTGCACAAAAGACAAGAGAGCAACTTAAGAAGGCCTTAGGCGGCGTCCTCTTTATTGATGAAGCCTATTCTTTAGCTCGAGGGGGAGAGAAAGATTTTGGCAAGGAAGCCATCGATGCCTTAGTCAAGGCTATGGAGGACAATAAAGACAATCTTGTTTTAATCTTGGCCGGATATCGTCAAGAAATGGAATGGTTCTTACAGACTAATCCTGGACTTCGTTCCCGCTTCCCTATACATATTGACTTTCCAGATTATACCCTCGATGAATTACTAGCTATCGGTAAACTGATGCTAAAAACTCGGCAATATGAATTAACAACTGAGGCGGAAGATGCGCTCCGCTTCCACCTGCAAAACTTACTCAACACCCATCGTTATGCAGGGAATGCTCGGCTTGTCCGTAACCTCGTGGAAAAAACAGTTCGAAAACAAGCCGTTCGGCTGTTCCAAAAAACGAGTTCAAGTCGCGAAGAACTAATTCAGATCTTGCCTGAAGATATAAATTTGGAAGATCTCTAGTGGAAAAGCGTTTGCAAGAGTGCATTTTGAAGTGTAATCAGTCAGGAAAATTAGGAAACATGAGGTTTTTTGTATGGCTATGGACATTTCGGGAGACTTGTCTGGAATTCGGGCAAGCCAGATACAAGAACTTAAGAATCTTTCTGAAATCAAAACAGAACGGACTGAACTTATCAATTCTACAATTCTTGAAGAATTGATTCGCCTAACCCAACTTTGGAATCGGGAAATCGCTGTCTATCTTTCCCGTCCCGGCACACTGTTAGCCGGGGCTGTTGGCCGTCATGCCACGGTAGCCCTTCCTCCGATTAAAGGAAGATCCGTGGGAAAACATTTGCGCTGTATCCATACGCATCCCAAGGGGAACTACTCCCTAAGTCCCCTTGATCATAGTGCCTTATCCTCTCTTCAGCTGGAAAGTATGGCTTCCCTTGGTGTTCTCGATGGGCAACTCACGGGAATTCAAATTGCCTATCGGACAGACGAGGACAATCCTTATCTCGTTAATCTCAGCCCTAAAAACTGGAATTCCTTTGACTATAACCAGGCTCTTAATGAACTTTCCAAAGGTACATCGAGAGGGACCAAACCTCAGACCCCTCCTAATAGTGAGCGCGCTTTCCTTATTGCCCTGGAAGAAAGTGACCAAGAAAATCAGGATTATCTAGATGAACTGCGCGAACTAACCCGGTCAGCTGGGGTTGAGGTAGTCGGTCAACTTGTCCAATTAAGGCGTTATAGCCAGAATCGCAGCTATTTTGGAACCGGAAAACTTGAAGAACTTGTCCACCGTTTACAGGAAACAGAAGCTAATGTGATTATCTGTGATGATGAACTATCGACCACCCAGTTGCGAACCTTAGAGGCAGAAACTGGTCTGAAAGTATTAGACCGTTCAGGATTGATCTTAGATATTTTTGCTCAGCGCGCTCAATCCCGGGAAGGTAAACTTCAAGTTGAATTAGCTCAATTAAAGCATCTATTACCTTATTTAACAGGTCAGGGACAAGCACTCTCTCGTTTAGGTGGAGGAGTTGGCACCCGGGGTCCTGGAGAAACAAAACTTGAGATGGATCGTCGGAGAATGCGGGATCGCATAACCCAACTTGAAAGAGAATTAAAACTTGTACTTCAGCACCGGGAAGTTCAGCGCCGTCAAAGAAGTAGAAGTGGGCTCCCCATCATTGCCTTAGTAGGCTATACTAACGCAGGAAAAACGACGTTCATGAAAAATGCCATGGAACAAGCGGGTAGTCGTTCCGATTTGCCCCTTGGTGAAAATAGATTATTTGCTACGTTAGATCCCATCGTTCGGAGTATTAGAGTAAGCTCTTCCTTGGAAGTTCTGCTTAGCGACACGGTTGGGTTTATCAGAAAATTACCCACTCAGTTGATTAATGCTTTTATTGCAACCTTAGAAGAAGTACAACAAGCGGATGTTTTGATTCATGTTTTAGATGCCAGTCATCCTCAGGCCCTCCAACAAGCTGAGGCGGTCCATCAAGTGCTAAAACAACTTGGATGCGTTGAAAAACCTATGCTAAGCTTGCTAAATAAGGTTGATAAAGCCTTAGATGAAGATGCTTTGAATGATTTAGCTCAACAACTTCCTTATCCCGTCAAAATGTCCCTAACTCGTGGAGATTCTCTCAAGCCAGTATGGAAATATGTCAGCTCATTACTAACCTAAACCCCCAGAGATTGACTACCTAAAGACTGGCAAAGCTTATCAAATTGAAATCATACGAGAGAATAAACGGTACTACGTCCATGTCACGATTGAAGAGAAAGAAGCTGCACAGTATACCTCAAATGATGGGGCTATCGGGGTTGATGCAAATCCGGACGGATTAGGGGTAGCAGAGCTGGATTATTACGGCCAATACCGAGGCAGTCATTTTATTCGTGAAAGCGAATGGACCTATGCACGTTCTAAATCGAAGGTTAAACTTAATACGAAAGGATGTGAAAAGCCTGGTTTCATGGCAACATTTGCGGAAAGCTTGCTTAGCTGAGGTATTAACTCCAGCTTAAAGATAAGAAATGGCAACAGTACACGTGGTGAAAGGCTGTTGTCATGGTGATCTTAGGCGATGGGTAACACCCTCTTTTGGATAGAACGTGAAAGCGGCGGTTAAATCTACGGAGTTTAACCATCCGAAACATAGACGAGAGTCTGTGGCTCAGCAACTGAATCCTGTGACGTTGCCGCTTGTTCGTCGGACAAGTGAAGGACGCATTTTGTAGTTTAGTTAATTTTAATGCGTTTTAGAAACCAGGAAATAGTTTGTATTTGAATCCCGATTGGCCGAAGTTGATTAACAAAGCAGTAGCCGAAGCGGAAGAAGCACTCTTTCGTCAACTACCTGTACTACAAGAGATAGCCTTCAAAAATCATAAGAAAGTATTAAAAGCATTTCAAGAAGAGCGAGTTTCTACTTATCACTTACAGGGAACCACGGGTTATGGACTCGGTGATTCTGGTCGAGAAGTCCTCGACCGTGTAGCAGCCCGTATTTTAGGAACCGAAGCGGCACTTGTCCGCGGTCAGTTTGTTTCAGGGACTCATGCAATTGCTGCAGCCCTTTTTGGTGTGCTTCGACCAGGCGATCATATTATTTCGGTTAGCGGAGCTCCTTACGATACCCTAGAAGAAGTTATCGGGCTAAGGGGAAAAGGGCAGGGGAGTCTCATAGATTTTGGGATATCCTATGAGGACATCCCCTTAGACTCACAAGGTAAAATACAATACTCTCTTTTAGGCGAGAGAATTACAGATAAGACCCGCTTACTTATGGTTCAGCGTTCGCGAGGGTATGCTTGGCGCAACTCTCTGATGATAGCTCAGTTAAAGGAACTTGTAGAAAATGTCAAAACAAACTATCCTCAACTGATTATTTTTGTAGATAACTGCTATGGAGAGCTCGTCGAAATCCAAGAACCGGGTGATATTGGCGTCGATTTGCTCGCTGGTTCGCTAATTAAGAATCTAGGAGGCAGTCTAGCTCCTACCGGTGGGTATGTAGCCGGGCGCGCAGATCTAGTTCAACTCGCTGCCCAGCGCTTAACAGCACCAGGCATCGGTGAGCACATGGGGGCGACCTTAGAGTGGCAACGACTGTTTTATCAAGGCTTATTTTTGAGTCCCTTGACGGTTTCTGAATCGATTAAAGGTGCGGTTTTTTCCTCAGCATTTTGGCGAGCTTTAGGATTTGAAGTAAATCCAGAACCAGAAATGCTAAGAACTGATCTTATCCAAGCCGTTAGGCTCGGATCAAGAGAAAAGCTGATCGCCTTTTGTCAGGGAATACAAAAAGGTTCTCCACTTGATTCTCACGTCACGCCTATACCCTCTGGTATGCCAGGTTATGAAGATGAAGTCATTATGGCAGGGGGAACTTTTATCTTAGGTTCAACCAGTGAATTTTCTGCTGACGGTCCTCTCCGCGAACCCTATATTGTTTATCAGCAAGGTGGAATTTCACATCATTATGTGCAGCTAGGCAACATTTTAGCAGCTCTTAATTTATTTGAACAAGGACTTCTCAGTTAACTTTTTCAGACTTAATTCGATGGCTATTCTCCTCAGATAAGTTTAGCTAAACTCGTTGAGGAGAGAATCCACTTTGCTTATATAAGCTTTCTTGAAAAAAATATGTTAATATTTAAGGGGGAAAGAGGTGAATTATGGATACTTCGGAGTCACCAAAAAGTACTGGGCGATTTTTAATAGAACTAATAGAAATTGTCCTGATTGCCTTTGCGCTTTCTTGGTTGTTGCGTACCTTTGTGATTGAAGCACGCAAAATTCCTACTGGTTCAATGCTTCCTACCATTCAACTTGAAGACCGGGTAATTGTAGATAAGTTTTTCTTTAAACGGTTTGATCAGATTAGCCCTGGTGATATTGTTGTTTTCCATCCACCAGCCAGTGCCCATGCGACAGATGACTACATTAAACGAGTCGTAGGCTTACCAGGAGATAAAATCGAAATACGAAATCGTACAACCTATGTCAATGGTCAGCCTCTTTATGAACCCTATCTATTAGAGAAGCCTAACAATAACTTCGGTCCCATAGACGTTCCTGAGAATTCAGTCTTTGTGATGGGAGACAATCGCAATAACAGTGCGGATTCTAGGGAATGGGGCTTTTTACCGATGGAAAATATTACCGGCAGAACTCTTTTTCGCTACTGGCCTATAGGACAAATTGGTGCTCTTGCCCGTTAGGCGGGAGCTTTTTTCTTTTAGAAGCATATACTTCTATGAGAAAGATTATCTTCTCTTATGAGGAAATTTTTTGGGACACAGAGAACATATGAATTTTTGTTCTAAAGAGATTAATTGAGAGGGTGGGGTATAGTGGGTGAACACAAACTAAATGTGGCTCTTTTATTTGGTGGCCGCTCTGGTGAACATGAGGTTTCATTAAATTCAGCCCAGTCTATTTATAATGCCATTGATCGAAATCGTTATAATGTAGAAACCATCGGCATTAATAAACTTGGGCAATGGTTTTGGGGGGAATTACCAGGGAAATTGATCAAGGATGGCTTCCCTTCCCAAGATCAAGCTTGTCAGGTTACGCTGGTTATTGATCCGACAAACCCGCATTTTATTGCTTTAGATGGTCGTGTTCTGCCAAACCAAGGGAAAGTTGATCTGATTTTTCCTGTCCTTCATGGACCCTATGGGGAAGATGGAACTCTTCAAGGATTACTCGAAATGGCTAATATCCCTTATGTAGGATCAGGCGTTTTAGGTTCCTCACTTGGTATGGACAAAGATCGGATGAAAGCCGTTTTCCATGAAAAGGAGCTGCCCCAAGCACGCTACCTGACGTTACTTCGTTCAGACTTACTGAACGAGGTAGAAACAAGTCTTAATCAAATCGAGGCAAAGATAGGCTATCCTTGCTTTGTAAAGCCAGCTAATCTAGGCTCAAGTGTGGGAATATCCAAGGCCCATCATCGCTTAGAATTGCAGAATGCGCTAAAGGTTGCAGCGAACTTCGATCGTAAAATCGTTGTCGAAGAAACAATTATTGGCCAAGAAATTGAAGTCTCTGTTCTGGGGAATGACAGGCCAAAAGCCTCGCTTCCTGGAGAAGTTTTACCTGCGCAGGAATTCTATACTTATGAAGCAAAGTATTCCAATATTGGTTCTAGACTGTTGATCCCGGCAGACCTCGATCAATCTATCGTAGAGCGTTTACAGAAGATGGCCGTTGAAGCTTTCTGTGCTGTCGAAGCCTGTGGTTTGAGTCGTGTTGATTTCTTTGTAACCCCTCAAAACGAGATTTACCTAAACGAAATTAATACCTTACCAGGTTTTACGGAAATCTCAATGTACCCCAAGCTTTGGGAGGTTACCGGAATTCCGTACTCTGATTTGATTGATGAATTAATCACTTTAGGTTTAGAACGATTTCAGGATAAACAAAGCTCCAAAATCTCGCCTGAATAAGGTTGCCGATGGCAACCGATGGCTAACCGCTACTAAAGAGTCCTACTTTTAGGTTTCATGTATTCCCGATCATAAAGGGGAGCAGAGATGGATATCCATCTCTGCTCCCCTTATTTTATTTATCAAATTTAGTGCTTTGATAAAATACTGATAAAAAATGAAAGAGTAATAGTAAGCGTTCTTTCTAGTGCATATTGTTTAGGGGGCGTCTTATTAGAGGGTACGAAAGACACCGACAACTTTCCCTAAAATCGAGACGTCCTGGGAATAGATTGGTTCCATAGCAGAGTTTTCGGGCTGGAGCCGAATGAGCGTTCTTTCTTTAAAAAATCGTTTTACAGTTGCTTCATCACCTATCAATGCCACAACGATTTCGCCGTTTCTAGCTACATTTTGTTGACGGACGATAATGTAGTCTCCATCCAGAATGCCTGCTTCAATCATGCTATCTCCTTGAACCTTAAGCATAAAAACATTATCTTGACGAACCAGATCGTCCGGAAGGGGAAAGGTGCCTTCAATGTTTTCCACAGCTAAAATCGGCTGTCCTGCAGTTACACGACCCACAATGGGCACATGTATCGCTTTCTGCTTGTCAATTGGGTCAATAGAACTATCCAAGATCTCGATGGCCCGAGGCTTTGTAGGATCACGCCGGATATACCCTTTTTCCTCTAAGGTCTGAAGATGTCCATGCACTGTAGAGCTAGATAGTAAACCAACAGCTTCGCCTATTTCCCGAACGGCAGGAGGATATCCTTTTTTACGTATTTCTTCTTTAATAAATTCCAAGATCTTCGTTTGACGCATTGATAAATCCGGGTACATAAGTATCACACCCCCATCTATTCAGGAATATTGTACCATCCATTGCCGTAAAGTGCAAACAAATGTTCGCAATGAATCATGTATAGTCAGTATAAACGAGAATGTGAAAAGAAAATGATCTTTGAAGAAAGTAGGGGAATAAGATGAGAATTTATACCAGACTCCAACACAGATTAGCTCAGCTCATATTTCTTATTTTACTCGGCATGATTGCATGGCATTTACTTCATAAGCCACCTAATATATCAGAAGATATCTATCCGTATTTGAGTTCAGTAACACCTACTCTTGTGAAACAGTGCCATGAAGATAGCCTCAAATCCCCTACTGCTTCATGGGAGGATTTATTAGCAATCCGTTCGACTCTACCAGAAAAAGAAGCTCAGGCGCTTATTGACCAACTTCGCAATCAAGTTCTATTTAAAGACTTAAACTGGGGCACGCTTCCGTCAGCTTCCCTTAAAAAAGTTCGGAGGCATCGGGATATCCTAAAGCAATATACATATTATTATCCCGAGAAATATGTCTTTCCTGTGCAGGGTGCGACCTGGTTCGATGATAGCTTTGGTGCAGATCGAGAAGGAGGATTCCGCAGACATGAAGGGACAGATTTGTTTGGAAAGGAAGGGACTCCCATTGTTAGTATCTGTGGGGGAAAGATTGAGCAGTTAGGGTGGAACAGGCTGGGTGGAGAACGAGTCGGAGTACGAGGGGATGATGGAAATTATTATTATTACGCCCATCTGCAATATAGTTCGCCGCACCTTAGTAAAGGAAAACGAATCGAAAAAGGGGAGGCCATAGGAGGGATGGGGCACACTGGAGACGCCTTGACTACACCCGATCATCTTCATTTTGGAATTGAACTACCCAATGGAAAATGGGTCAATCCCTATCCTTTTTTGGCAGTTTGGCAACTATGGATGAAATAAAGGAACTTGCTCAATATTTTAAAATTAGTTATAATAACCTTGTTTGTGCAATCAGAAACTATAAGTTCGGGTAAGCATAAGTAATTACTAAGGAGATGCCCTAGGAGGGGTTAATCATTGAGCTATAAAAAGCGAAGACATTTCAGATCAAAGGGAATTATACTTGTGATGTTCATTGGAATATTATCGTTGGTAGGATTCCGCTATTTTGATCTAGGCCCTGCCAAGGTCAAAGGCCTTATTACATTAGCTGAAACTAAACTAAAAATCTTCAAGTCCATGACCTCACTTACTCCTACACCAACAGCTGCTGCTATAGCAATTGCTACACCTACAAGTAAAGATAATACTACTAATACTAATACTAATACTAATACTTCATTTTCAAGTTCAAGTTCAGCTTCGGAGCACATAGCGCCAAAGGTAAGCTACGTACTCCTTGATCCCCAAACGAACCAGATACTTAAATCACAAAATCCTGACTTACAACGCGCCCCTGCCAGCACCTTGAAACTCCTCACTGGTTTAATCGCTGAAGAGAGCTTGAAAGAGACGGATATCGTGAAGGTCGGCCCTGAAGTAACGGTAGAAGGCTCCAGACTTGGACTCAGTCCAGGAGACGAAATATCCGTCGACGACCTGTTAACTGCGCTTTATGTCAACAGTTCTAATGACGCAGCTGCTGCTTTGGCAGTCAAAATCAGCGGTTCAATCCCTGAATTTGCTCAGAAAATGAATAACTATGCCACTGCTCTAGGGTGTCAAAATTCTCGCTTTACGAACCCACATGGAATGCCCGACCCTGACCAATATACCACTGCTAGCGACTTTGCTGTGATTGCCAATCACTTTATCAAGAATGAAAAACTCATGAAATATGTTCAGAAAAACCACGCACGTGTCCAGTGGAAAGACGCTCAGGGTAAGATTCGTAACGCGGAGTTGCAGAACACGAACCTCCTCCTAGGGGTTTATCCTGGAGACCGAGGTCTAAAAACTGGTACCACGACAGAAGCTGGTCAATGCCTTGTAACCTATGTCACAAGAGCAGACGGAGATTTATTACTGGTCTTATTTGGGAGTGAGCAACGCTATAAAGATACCATTAACTTATTGGATGAAGCGTGGGCAGAGCAACGGTCAAAGGCTGCACTTCGAGACCTATCTAAAGACCCAAGATCGTTGATTGTGAGTCCGGGACTATTTTAATTTAGTTCATAATAATTAGTACTTTGGAGGTTTGAGAACTTGAATAAGCTTGGTGAGCCTTGCGTTTTGGAAGATCGTGTTTGCACAGCATGTGGAGAATGTGATCTTTGTGATCTAGATCCGACAAAACAATGTGATAATTGTTGCCAGTGTATTAAAACACCCGAGGGTGACTTCGCTGAAATTGAGATCGACGATATATTAGTGAATATTGAAGAGTAACCCGACCAAAAGGGGGATGTATTATTTAGTGCAAGTGGAATGAGTGATGGTGGGCTAAATCCATTGATTTAATTTCAATGCGCTTAAGTAAGAAGGGGGAACTTATATTCCCTAATTCCCCCTATTAGTTATTTGAGAACTAATCTTAGCTTCGTTGTTTTTGCTTCTTATTATTTCCCCCTAATCTTTCAATTTTAGGTTCATTAGCCTGATTTTTTAATTGTTCAAAATGTTCGTCCATCTCTGGATATTTATTAGCTAAAACTTCTCTTCTTGTCTGATCTTGATTACTCAAAAAGAACGCCTCCTCATTATTAAACTTATTACTCTGATAGTATTTCCTGAATTGTAGGTTACAATCCAATAATGTTTGATGATATTCCATAATTGGGATAAAGTATATTTGAAATTGATATAAGCAGTTATACGAGGGAGGAGAGAAATCCTATGAAAACCATTCCTTTGAAAAACGGACAAACGGTGCTAATAAAAGAAGCCGGCAAAGGAGACGCTCCCGAGCTCGTTATCTACTTACAGATGATCGGTGCTCAATCGGATTTCCTAACCTTTGGACCTGGTGAACTTGAGGTATCGGTAAGCGAAGAGGAAGTTTTCCTCGAAGAAAGTCGCATCACCAAAAACAGAATTATGCTCCTCGCCTTAGTTGGAGATAAGGTAATTGGCTGTTTAAACTTTACTGGTGGAATCCGGGCCCGGATACAACATACGGGCGAATTCGGAGTTTCAGTACTTAAGAATTACTGGGACCAAGGAATTGGAACCGTTTTGGTTCAAGAATTGATTCAGTGGGCAAAGGACTCAAACAAAGTTCGCAAACTTAATCTTCGAGTTCGAAGTGACAATGATAGAGCGATTCGTGTCTACGAGAAAATTGGCTTCATTCAAGAGGGGTTGATTACAAGGGAGTTCTTTATTTCAGGGCAGTTTTTTGATTGTATCTATATGGGTCTTACCATTGATTAGAAGGAGGGTTGTATCAGTCAATTTACTTTCCCGCACTCGCAATTAACAAAATTGTAAAAAAATTAAAACTAGTCGGAAGAGTTAGACTTTGAGAAAGTGAGAACAATCACTATCTTTTTAAATTTCAGTCTGTTATAATAAAAGCAAGTAATTCACATCGATAATTTTAAGTTGTGAAGGGAGAAAAAACGATGGCTGTAACAATATTTACTTGGTTTTTAATAGTACTGATGGTTCTATTAGCAATTGCAAGTGTTAAATTCATAATTAGTTCTTGTTATCAAGTTTATAAGAAATTCCACAGAATCTCCGAAGAAAAACGAGGATCTTTGAACAAATCAATTCAAGTATAGTTAGATCGATAAAAAATGTCTATCTACAAAAGACAGAAAGCACCTCTTTTCGATTAGAAAAGGGGTGCTATTTTCACATTCTGTGACCAAAATAAATGATTATATAAAAAAATGTCGTCTTTTTGACAAAAATCAGTAAGCTCGTGCTACACTAAGTGTAAAGACATAGTTATTAGATCTGAGGAAGAAAAAACACGGATGGGGGCCGACTGTTGAAAAAAAGTTTAATTCCATGGTGGATGCGCCTTAAAATTCATTTTCTTATATTTGGAGTCACCATGTCCATTCTTCCTCTGTTCCTTCTTGGTAATTTAGGTTTTACATCTGTACGACAAAATCTACAAAAGGGTATTTACGAACAAGACTTTGCGCAGGTAACAGTAATCGCCAATGAAATACGAAACTTCGTCAGAAATGTTGAGATCAGTTTAACCCCTACGAAGGTAACGAGTGCCTACGCTCTCATAGGGAAAGACGAAACATCACGTCAGATAATTTTAGAAATACTTTTGCACCAAGAGTCTTTTATCGAAGAAATTAAGATAACTGATGAAAATTTTATCATCATCGATCAGATCACTCGTCAAGAGGGAATTCACCCTTCTACGTCAGCAACCAAAATTGAAAATCCGATATCCACGGAAAAATTATCAGCTATTAGTGAAGTGTTCTTCTCGAGTGATGGTCGCCCGGAGATCTATTTGACTGTAGCGGTTCAAGACCCCTTGACTAAAGCTCGAATCGGATATTTGCAAGCTAAAGTTGACTTGAATGGGATCATCAGCCGATATGTTAATATGCAGTTGGGTGAGGGAGCGTACGTATTTATAGTTGACCAAGCCGGAAATTTAATTGGGCATACTGACTCCAATCTTGTTTTGCATCATGAGGAAATTCGTGAAGATCCTGCTGTTCAAAGTTTTCTAGAGGGAGAAGATTCCTCCCAGGGAAATGAGTATAAAAATCTGGATGGTGTTTCCGTCATAGGGGCGTTTGCTTCTATGGGCACTCCGAATTGGGCAGTATTTATTGAACAGCCAGCCCGAGAAGCGAATAAACCAATTTTAGTTTTTGCCTATCGGCTCATGGTCATTGCCATCTTAATCATGGTCCTTGCTATGATTTTAAGTATTGCCTTTGGTTTAAAAGTAGTTCATCCCATTGAAAATCTTGAAGGTCAAGTTAGACGGATCATTTCAACGGGAGATTTAGAATCCCATATTCCAATTGAGAGTTGGGATGAAATCGGGAGGTTAGTTAGATCCTTCAATCAGTTGTTAAATTCACTAGATCAAAAAAATGAAAACCTAAAAAATGAGAAGGAGCTCTTGACCACCGTCGTTGACGGGGTTGGGGCTGGAATGGTTCTACTAAATCCTGATAAGAAGATTATTTGGTGGAATACGAAGTTCTCAGAATGGTTTGGGCATCAATTAGAGAATCTCCCGTGTGATCAAGTTGTTAATGGAGAAGAAATGGAGGGCGGTTACCACGAAAAAGGGCGTAATATATGTTCTGTTTTCGTGAACGAGGAACGCCGACATTTCCGTCAGATGCAGTATGAGCTATCACCTGATAATCCAGAAGGTGCGGCTTACCTGTTATTACTCGACGATGTTACCCAAGAGGTGGAAATGGAAGCCCGCATGATTGAGACGGATAAAATGGCTGCCATTGGACTTTTGGCCTCAGGAGTTGCTCATGAAATAAATAATCCATTGGCTATAATTGCGGCTCATAGTGAGGATTTACTAGACCGCTTGAATGAGGAAGAACTAGGGCCAACGCAAGGGGAAATCAAGACCGGCTTTAAGACGGTCTTGGGACAAATCGACAGATGTAAACAGATTACGGGTCGTTTACTTGGTTTTGCCCGACAGCGCATCAATGGGAGTGACCTTATCGAAATTGGTGTAGTCAGCGTGCAGACACTAGGACTTTTAGAACACAAGATTAAACACAAGAAGATTAAAGTTGAGGTCGAACTGGAAAATAGTCTATTTATCCTGGGTAATGAAAACGAGTGGCAGCAAGTGGTTCTCAATCTGATCAACAATGCTTTGGATGCCTCCTCTGAAGGAAAAATGATCGAAGTTAAAGGATGTCACGAAGGGGATAAAATTCATTTTACGATCAAGGATTATGGGGAAGGAATTCCTCAAATCAATCTAAAGAAGGCCTTCGACCCGTTTTTTACAACGAAGTCTGTAGGGCAAGGAACCGGTTTGGGGTTGTATGTAAGTTACGGAATTGTTCAGAAGATGCAAGGCGAGATGGCTTTAGAAAGTTCGGAAGGTCAAGGAACTTGTGTGAGGATAACCTTGCCTCTCCATAAGGGAGGAGATTAAAGTAGATGAAGCACAGTCACAGGATTCTAATCTTAGACGATGAGGAAGCCTTGCGTGTGATTATTGCACAGCGTTTAAAGCGTAAGGGCTATGAAATAATGGAAGCCGGCACAGCCAAAGAAGGTTTATCCCTTCTCAAAGATACTTTAATCGATGCTGTCCTGTTGGATATTAAGCTGCCGGACGGTGACGGGCTTATTCTTTTACCAAAGATTAAACAATTACAACCCGATCTCCAAGTCGTCATGTTAACTGGTAATGGTACCATCGAGTCAGCCATTGAAGCTATGAAACTTGGAGCGTATGATTACCTGACCAAACCGTGTAACTTGTCAGAACTCGAAATTACGTTACAAAAAGCCCTTGAAAAAAAGAAGTTATTGTTGGAAAATACAGGGCTCAGGCAGGTAGTGAATCGCCAAACTCGAGAACTAGTAATTATCGCCGAAAGTGCACCCATGGTTGCGCTCCTTGAGATGACCCATAAGGTTGCTCAAACAGATGCCTCAGTCCTCATACAAGGAGAGAGCGGCGTGGGTAAGGAGTTGATTGCTCAAGCAATCCATCACTGGAGCTCACGGGTAAACCGCCCCTGGATTCCTGTCAACGCAGGCGCTATACCAGAGACTTTAATAGAGAGTGAGCTTTTTGGACACGAAAAAGGAGCCTTTACCGGAGCCGGGTCTCAGAAAATCGGATTAGTAGAAATGGCCGATAACGGCACGCTCTTTCTCGATGAAATTGGTGAAATGCCCTTGTCTATTCAAGTAAAGCTTCTCCGGTTTTTAGAAAGCGGAGAATTCCGCCGGGTTGGAGATACCCGACTCCGACAGGTAGATGTTCGGATTGTAGCAGCAACAAATCGAGATCTTCAGCAGGAGATTAATTGCGGAAGATTTCGAGAAGATTTGTTTTACCGCTTAAACGGGTTAACCTTAATCGTCCCTCCACTACGAGAACGGCGGGAAGATATTCTTCCGCTTATAAGACAATTTCTTGAAACCCAGACCAACAAAAATTTTCTTCAAGACGAATATAGTTTATTACCAGAAACAATTGAGCAATTGCTAAATTATGATTTTCCGGGTAATGTTCGTGAGCTCTTCCATCTCATTGAACGCGGAATAATCTTGTCTATCGGTGGAAGGATCGCACCTAAAGATATTTGGGGAAACTCAGATCAAATCCTGAAGCCATCTCACTCCTCCGGTTCAGAAGATGGATTCTTCGATATATTCCGTGGCAATCCATATCCCTCAATAGAAGATGTTGAAAAGCACTACATTTTAGCTACTCTTAAAAGAGTTAAGGGCAATAAGACACAAGCTGCAAATATATTAGGAATCAGTGTGAGGAATCTGTATCGAAAGTTACAAAGTTATGGGGTGGTTGAATAATGGGCTATATATCCTCTGCAAAGAAATCAACGACTCCTTCCGGGGGCTGGTCCGACCTTTGGAA
>LADV01000073.1 GCA_000961805.1 Peptococcaceae bacterium BRH_c23
TTTCCATTTATCGGGCTTTCTCACATCTTGCAAAGTTACCCACCAAACCAGCCAGCATCGGTTCGCTTTCGCTCCGTTCCACAGTTTGCCTTCAGACCCTCCGGACCCCTCCTCACGGACGACGCCCTGTCTGTTAGCTAGTGCTTCCGAATGGAATCGGCGCACAGAGGAACTTTAATCCTCCAATACAAATAGAACTGCCCGGCGCACAACAAGCCATTTTTTTGCGAAAATGGCCCCGCTAAGTTCAGGTATTGTATTCCAGAATCCTGTGCTTTCTTCGCGGCAATACTCAATCTCCCAGTACTTGGCGCAAAGGTTCCCGATAGAAGCCCCGGCACTAAAATAAGACAATTTTCCGCACTATGTCTCCCTACATGAGGAGGCACATTTTCTTTAACAAGGTAGGAAGTCAGCCCTCTGCCATAATATTGACTGAGTACGTCATTATATTCCCGTTCTTCCACGGTTTCAGCCGTAAGATTTACGTACATTATTTTGCTCAAAGTCAGTTCTCCCTTCAATATTTAACATGCACTCCAAATATTGACGCGTATATTCCGCTTGGAGCGAGGTCAAGACCTCTTCTTTCAGCCCAGCTTCTACGATTTTCCCTTGATGAAGGACAAGTATGAAGGTGCATAAATCAAACAATATATTTTTGTTATGAGTCACGATAATAAAGCTAATCCCCAGCAGTTTGTTTACTCTGCTAAAAATTGAACCCATTTCCTGCGCAGAACCTTCGTCGAGCATAGACATACTTTCATCCGCAATAATGATTTGGGGAAGTGTAATCAAGGCACGGGCTATGGCGATTTTTTGCCTTTGCCCACCACTAAGGCTCTTTATTTTCCGGTCCATAAATTCTTCCCCAGGAAGCCCTGCTAAAACAAGTGCTTCTTCAGGTTCCAAGTAATCTCGATGATTTCGTTTACAGAGTCTTGCCGGTTCAGACAGGGTGCTAATAACCGTTGCTTCATCCGCCATGGAGGCGTAAGGATCCTGGAAGACATACTGAATAGACGCACATTCTGCAAAACTGCGCTTTCTAAGTCGTCCAACCTCTTTTCCCAGCATAAACACACTGCCTGAATCTGCTGTTTCCAAACCCATCAAGATTTTGAAAAGCGTGGTTTTGCCCCCGCCGCTCTCCCCGATCAGCGCAATAATACTCCCTTCCTCTAGCTTCAGGTTTATTCCGTTCAGGATCACCGCGCTCCCAAAAGGAGTGTCAAAGGATTTGGTCAGGTTCGTCCCTTTTAACAGTTCAGACATTTTAACCTCCTGATAGAGTTCAGCTCTACTCAATTCCCAATTGATTGAGAGAATGCTACAGCTCAATCACCTTGTCAGCGATACTCGTTGCAAACCCCAAATGATGGGACACAACAATTAGGCCCGCTCCCTCATGTTTTCGCTTTTTAAGAAAATCCATGGTCTTAGATAAGGTCATAAAATCTAAGGCAGAGGAAGGTTCATCCAAGATAAAGAGCCGAGGCTGCTTGATAAATCCCATTAAAATGACCACTCTTTGCTTCATTCCCCCACTAATCTGAAAAGGGTATAAACGACTGATCTCTTTCTCTAAGCCTAGATCTTGAAAAAATAAGTCCAGTCTTGAGTCAGGTACCTTGCAGCTTCTTTTAACCAACTCAATCTGTTCCCCGATGGTTAATGACGGGTTTAAGCCGTTTTGGGCATATTGGGGCATATAACTGATGGCTTGATACCGCTCCCTCCCCCAGACCCGCAGATCCTTCCCCATTAGTTCAGCAAGGTCGTATTCCACCATGCCTGTGAAAGAATGACTAAAAAGGGCATTTAACAAGGTGGTCTTACCACACCCGGTTTTGCCCATGATCGCCAAACACATACCCTTACTCAGTTCAAGTTTTGGAAAACTCCACCAGGCAGAGCTACTTGAATACCTTGCTTTAAACTTACTAACCTTCAAAATCATTACGTTTCACTTCTAACTTCTAATTTCATCAACGTTATAGGCAATCCTAGAAATAGCCAACACAAAAATCAAAATACAAAGGAGCGGTGGTAGAAGATACCATAAATATGTATTGCCACTAAAAATCCCTTCATAATCTAAAGCATTCCTCATAAGACGCCCCCAGGATTTGGCCAGAGGGTCTCCTATCCCGAAAAAGGCCAAGGTGGATTCATACACAGCCGCTTTACCACACAGGAAAACAAACATCGTGGCAACTGCAGGATACAATTCTCGCCACATTTTTAGAGTAATATCGAAGATGTTGCCTTTCAAAAGCAGGGTGTATTGAACCTTTTCCAGCTCAATAACACTGAGAGCTTTAGCTCGGATAATCCTAGTGATTTTACTCCAGGAAAAAAAGGCAATCGCTAGAATGCTGTTATAAACCGTTGGCTTGGCAATCGCCGTAATAAAAAGCAAGACCACAATTTCCGGGACAAGAATAAACACTTCCGTCATCCTCACAATCATCCGATCGACTAAGCCTTTATAGTAAGCGGCTATGATCGCTAGGACCGTCCCGCTTAACGTGGCTAATACTGATGCAGCTATAGCAATTCCTATCGATACCCTGAAGCCGACGAGGAGCATGGATAAGATATCATGGCCCATTTCATCGTTCCCAAAAGATGATCGAAGGATGGGGACACTAAGGAATCAAAACTAAAATCACCGGCCTCGTAGGGAGAAATCAACGGGTAGGTTAATCCTATCAGGGCCATGACCAGTATAATAATCCAGGATCCTTTACTTGAATGAAAAATTTTCATGCCTGCACCCTCGGGTTTAACCTTTTGATGATTAGTTCAAAGATTAAATTAATCACAATTCCGTAAATACCCGTGACCAGCAGAATACCCTGCAAGAGCGGGTAGTCCCTGCTATAGGCGGCGGTCTTGAGCAGGGTTCCGATACCCGGATATGAAAATACCACTTCGACAAATAAAACTCCCGAGATAGCGTAGAGAAACTGAATATTTATCTTGCTCAGAATCTCGGGTAAGGTGTTCTTCAAGATGTACTTGTAATTTATAACGTGCTCTTGAATATTAAGATACTGGGCCATTTCCACAAACGGTTGGTTCTTGGTTCTAGAACAGGTATTATGGGTCAAGATAAAAATTGGAGGCAGTTCAGCCAACACAAGTACCCATAAGGGCAAAATGGCATGCCCTATTACATCCAGTATCCAACCAGGGTCACTAACGCTGATTCCCGGAGTGTATGCTCCACTCGAAGGAAACAGGTCAAACTTATAACTTAACAACATTTGCATAATGATAGCTATTACAATAACCGGCACAGAGTTTAGTCCAGTAAAAATGTTCAGCCAAACTGCCCTTTTTCTAGCCTTTCTAACCGCATAAAATAAGCCTAAAGGTATTCCTATACTGGATGAAATTCCAATGGATACAAAGGACAAGAAAATCGTCCAACCCAAGCACCCCGTCAATAAATCAGCAACAGGCAGTTTATAATGGAAGGACCTCCCCAGATCAAAATTCAAGAGATCTTTGAGATACAACAAAAACTGCTCTGGTACAGGTTTGTCTGGGTGATAGTATTGGACAAAGGAGTTAAAGCTATCTTCCGGCATCGTGGTATTGAGCACATACATATCCGAATGGGAAAAAAAGAAGGGACTACCCGGGATTAACCTGGGCAGTAAAAAACTTATTGAAGCTACCAGAACTATATAAATAATCGTCTTCTTTAGAATCTTCATCATTGATCCCCGTACTATTTCCACTGTCCCTTAATATAGACCAGCTTGTTTTGTGTCGTGGGCACAGCGATAGCGACCCCGTCTTTCGTGAAAAACCAGCCGTCAAATTTATTCTGATTATAAGCAAAGGTAATTTTCCTATAATACAGGGTTAACGTCGGGAGTTCCTCGGCAATGATTTCTTGAAGCTCGGCAACCTTTTGGTAGCGCTTAGAGTGATCATTTTCCCGTAACTGCTCAGTAAAGAGTTGATCAAATTGATCGTTAGACCAACCTTTTCCGCCCTGAGTTGTTATTTTGGGCGTAGACCCTTGAGTAACTTTTTCCGAAGCAAATCTGGCAAGCAGCACCGGATCTCCACCAAAGGAACCATGCCCATTGAGAGCTAACTGAAATTTCCCTTCCTTCATTAAGGAATCTAGGCTCTGCCCATCCATGGCTTTAACATTTATTTTAATCCCCGCAGCAGAACAATAATTTTTAATCATTTCCGCTTCATTGACCCGATCATCCGTGACGATGAATTCGTACTCCATGGATTTACCCTTGAAATCCCTCGTGCCATCTTGATTGACGTCCTTCATCCCCGCAGCATCCAAGAGTTGTTTCGCTTTTTCGGGACTAAATTCATACTGCTTTACATCTTTAGAATACCATTCGGAATCGGGATGAATATGCCCAGGATTGCCCGCTACGGCACTGTTTTTAGTCGCTTTTTCGACCAGCTCTTGACGGTTGATGGCGTAATATAAAGCCTGTCTCAGCTCACGTTGGTTAAACTCTGGTACTCCAAAGTTAAAATACATCCTGCCAACCCACAGACCCGGTCCTTCGATGACTTTAAACTTCCCCTCCTTTTGAAGCTGCATGGCCTCACCATATTTCGTTCTCTGTGCAACATCAAGTTCGCCCTTTTCAAGAGCCTCTTTCGGGTTTTGACTTGGACTAAAAATGAGCTTATCGACAACAGGCTCACCATAGAAATAGTCTTTATTCGCTTGATAGATATAAGTTCCAGCCGTTTTGTCGTAACTCGCTAGCGCAAAAGGCCCTGAGGATCCATCAAGTTGTACTTAGGCAGGGGCATAGATATAACTGCCGACTTGATCTTGGCAAAGAAGTCCTTTTGTCTCGAAAAAGATTTGTATAGTGCCAACGAAACCGAACAGGCTTTATCCTTGGCATTTCTGTAACTGACCGATAGAGAGCTACCGAAGCGGGCAAATACTTTCTTTACACTGATGTCGAATTTGCGTGCCAAGGTTTTAGCAATAGAAAACATAACAACGTATTGGATGCGCCAGCCCTTAAAGAAGTTGTAGCACCCGCGTTGCTGAGTCAGGAGCCCGCGGAGTACCTGGTTGCCGTATTTGATGATTTCTTCCGGAGGTTCCCTAAGGAGGCGAGAGATACCAATGGGATAACCATTACCTGTACACATACCGTTTTAAAGTAGCTTTTTCAGGATACCATCCGTATTCATGTAGATACGGATGGTTGAGTCAAAAGGGTTGCTGTGAAATTTGCAGTGTTTGCCGGTGCCCTTGCGGATGATGTATGCGAGAAACGTCACCTCATTTTCTGCAGCATGTGTGATTTTGGTTTTCTCGTCGCTCAACCTCAGGCAGAGCTCGTTCTTCAAGAACTCCTTGATTTTCTGTTTCAAATCGACTGCATAGGTCTTGGGGGCAATCACGCCAATCAGAAAATCGTCGGCGTAACGCACATACTTCACTCTGCGAAAATCGGGGTCGTATCTGTCACTGGACGGGAGGTTTTCCATTGCATACTTCAGGTGTTTAATGGTTTTGGTGTCGCTGCCTTTATTGACCGCTTTTCTGTAAAGGTATCTTGCCTTGGCGTAGTTAGGGTTTTGCCTGCGGTAGCCACCTGTGGTGTCAATCTTAATAATGTTTTCCATAAGTCTGTCCAGCTTATCAAGATAGATGTTGCAGAGGATGGGGCTGCAACAGGAGCCCTGTGCGTTACCGGTTTTGGTTCTCTGGAGAGTATGTTGCATGTCGAAGTAGCCGGCCTTGAGTATCTTATTGATAAGCCGGAGAAACCGTTCGTCGTTGATACGTTTGCGAAGTATTGTTTCCAGAATGCGATGGTCAATTTCATCAAAGCAGGCGGAGATGTCACCCTCGATAAACCAAACCGTACCCTTCCACGTCTCTACCTCAGCTATAGCCCCTTGAGTAGAGCGTTTTGGGCGGAAACCGTAAGATAGGTTAGAAAAGGTAGGTTCGTAGATGCACTCCAGGATAATGCGGATAGCCTCCTGTACCAGCTTGTCCTTTCCATTTGGAAAGCTGAGCTTGCGCACTGGCTGAAAAAGGGGTAGAACTATCGACTGTTCTCTGTAATAACAAAGGGGAACTTCGCACCAGCGACTTATGCCTCCAAATTAAGTCTAATACAAAAGCGGTTATAATGACTCATGCTTCCAATGTCAGTGGTACGATATTACCTTTAGAAGAAGTCGGCAAACTATGCAAGGAGTATGAACTGTTGTTTATCATTGATTGTGCACAGACAGCTGGTTTCTTAGCCATAGATTTTGTTAGACTAAAGGCCGATGCGTTAGCGTTTACAGGCCATAAAGGTCTCTTAGGACCCCAAGGAATAGGCGGCTTTTACCTTAACGATAAATTAGCCTCTCTCGTTGAACCCTTGATCGAAGGGGGAACAGGAAGCGCATCAGAAAGTGTTCTTCAACTAACTTATATGCCAGATCGTTTTGAAGCAGGCACATTAAACTTGCCAGGTATTTACGGGCTTAATGCTTCACTTAAATACATAATCGCGGAAGGCATTACTACTATTAGAGAAAAAGAGCTTAATCTTGTTCACAGGTTTATTCAAAATGTGCAAACCATTCCTGGGGTTCAGCTCATTGGCCCCGACCAAAAACAAGACCGAACAGGGATTGCTTCTCTTAACTTTTTGAATCACGATAATGCGGAAGTTAGCTATCAATTGTTTAAGGACTTTGGAATCATGACTCGTTGCGGCCTTCATTGTGCTCCAGCAGCCCATCATACACTTGGTACGTTTCCCCATGGAACAGTACGCTTTAGCTTTAGCTTTAGCTTTAGCTTTAGCTTTAGCTTTAGCTATTTTAATTCAAACCAGGATGTGGACTATGTCATTAATTCATTAAATGAATGTAGCTACTAAATTGATTAACCGTCAAAGTTGGTACTTTTGACGGTTAATTATATGCCTTTTCTAGGTTGGTGTATGGTAGTGTATTCAATGTCTTCAGGTTACTACTAAGCTCTGAAACTCTTGCTATGATTGGTACGCCACCCAGGGATCGAACCAGGGACCTGCCGATTAAGAGT
>LADV01000046.1 GCA_000961805.1 Peptococcaceae bacterium BRH_c23
CTCTCGGGAAAATGGGCGAAATAATATTGATATAATCCAAAGCGTCCGTCAATCTGACGAAATCTTCAAGGTCCACAAGTTTTACGTCCCTTTTTTTACCGGTGTCAATATCAATCACTGAAGGAGTCCCCACACAGGTTTGGGAGTAGGCTTTTTTCGCTCCCATCTCCACTACATGGTCATTATTTCGTCCGTATAGTTTAAATTCGGAAGGCGCAGTTTTCAGTGCCTTGTCAAGGATATCCTGACTAAACACAATTCTTCCGTCTTTTTCCTGACAGCCATGCTCCAGCAGTAAATCCTTGAGTCTCTTTGACTTGGTATGAATGCCAATTGACTTCAAAATATCCATGCTTGCTTCATGAACCTGCTGGAGTTGATCATCTGAAAATAAGTCAAACTTCACTAGCCTTCACCCCCTCTTTGTCCTTAGCTTCCGATTTCCGTTTTGCGGGCTCGTTCCAGTACTAGTCCAAATTGAGCATTAATCTCAGAGCTGATTCTTAAACCTGGATGAGCCAAAATCAAAGCCTTGGCGATTTCGCGTGCTTTATCTTCGATCTTTTCTCCTTTGTCTGCCCACTTTTCATAGGTTTGCCTATCTCCGAGGGGTGGAAGCCATAGCTCACCGGCTCTAAGATGTTTCCGAGTATGTTTCTGTTCCAGAAAATTACTCTGAGTTCCGATGACTTCGGCTATAACCTTTACTGCCAACTTTTCCTCCGAGACTTCAACACCCTTAATCGTCCTTTGAATGACGGATGACAATTCGTTATCAATAACTAGCATTGCATAGCACGAAGTTAAGGCATTGTCTAGAGAACCAGCTGAGCCAATGATGTCACTTCCTACTAAAGCTTCCATTAAAGCATTATATAAATGTTCGTATCCGCTCTGAGCATCGGCAATTTTCGAAGCACCACAGAAACCGCCCGGTGCACAGGGAATATTATACAGCTTGGCGAGTTGATTCATTACCGCTCCTGCCAAACCCATTTCTGGCATAGCCCATAGACCCACTCCAGAACGCATATCCATGAAGGTTGCCCTGGAGGACATCGTCACCGGTGCTCCAGCTCTGATCAGTTGACTGGCAATAACCCCCGCTAGAATCTCGGCATTATGTTGAACAGCAATACCCGCTATCGTCATTGGGGCCGTTGAACCCATCATTGGACAAGGTTCAACGCCTAGCGGTAATCCTGCTTCAACAACGTCTATTAGGGCCTCGGCTGGGTCAAAGCCATAATCGAGTGGACTTAACGGAGATATAGGAATCATAGCGATTGGTTTCTCCGTTAAAGCATCTCTTCCCCCTGCTGCTAGTGCTAATAGTTCAATGATATAGGGCAGTTCACGTGCCCAATGATATAGGGCAGTTCACGTGCCGATTCTATACAAATACTTAAGGGCTTCGAAGTGTTGCGCAACAGGGTTGCCGTTTCATAAGTTAATATTATTTCTTGAGGGACATCTCTCGGGAAAATGGGAGAAATAATATTTACGAATTCCAACGAATCTGCCAACCTTGTATACTCTTCAAGATCTTTTACCGTAACATCCCGTTTTTCACCTGTTTCTAAATCCATCATCGACGGAGTACCGACACAAGTTTGACAATAAGCCTTCTTTTGTCCGATTTCCAAAACAGGTGAGTTATTTCTGCCATAGAGTTTGAATTCTTGGGGCACTGTTTTCAGAGCTTTGTCGATCACTTCCCGAGTAAAAAGAATTCGACCCTTTTCTTCTTTGCACCCGTTATCCAACAGTAACTTCTTAAAGCGTTCAGATGTTGTATGAATTCCTATTGTCTCAAGGACTTCCAAGCTCGCTTCATGAATTTGAGATACTTCCTCGTCCGCTAAAAGCTCGAACTTCATCCGTCTTTCCTCCAATCGCTTTAAGCCCTGCCTATAAGTTTTTTTGCAATTACGACTGAGCTTAAAGCATCTTCAGCATAACCGTCAGCCCCGATCTTTTCTGCCCAAGCTCCATTGATCGGAGCCCCACCAATCATCACTTTAACTTGGTCCCTTAAACCTTCTTCAATTAAAAGCTCGATAATCTCTTTTTGCCTGCCGATGGTTGTAGTTAGCAATGCTGAAATGCCTATGATATCAGGTTTAAGCTCCTTAGCCTTTTCAATAAACTTATTGGCTGGCACGTCGATTCCCAGGTCTATCACTTCAAAGCCTGAGGTTTTAAGCATCATCCCGACAATGTTTTTCCCAATCTCATGCAAGTCACCTTGAACCGTCCCCATTAATACCTTGCCATAAAACTCACGGGCCGTTCCCACGAGCAAAGGCTCAAGTTTTTTTACGCCCGCATCCATAGCTTTCGCACCTAAAAGAAGATCCGGCAAATAGTAATGTCCAGTACTAAAATGGTCTCCAACAATCGTAATACCTTTGGTCAATGCTTCATTAAGAATAATTAACGGCTCGATCCCTTGACTGATCGCTTCCTCGGTCAATTCAACCACCAGTTCTGGGTCCCCCTCGACCACTGCTTCGATGAGATTATCGAGTAGTTCATTTGCCATCCCTAACACCTCCTAAATCTGGGTCCAATTCTATTAACTTGATTAATTCCGTGTCCATTACTTAGTTCCCATTAGAGACGGTTATTTTACTATTCCATATTCTATTTCTGCATCTTCCACAATCTTGCGGAGCTTTTCTGCGACACCTGCTGGCAACGGGTCTGGTTTATGGTTTTCCAGGATAGAGATTGCTGCTTCATAGGCTCTTTCCGTGAAATCCTTGCCCCCCATGTCCAACCAAGTATCCCTCATTCTTCTGTCGATTAATTTTGTCTGAGAGTGAGCTGTCTTAAAATGACGGAACGTATGCTCATTGGTTACGAATTCACCGCCGGCTCCTACCTGCTTGATGACATCCACAGCCAAAGTCTCTTCGTTCACCGCAATCCCTGAGACAGATTTTTTTATCATTTTAGCCATTTCGTTGTCCATGACTAATTGCGCAAAATCGAAAGTAATGCCGAGTTCAAGCATACCCAAACCATAGATTAGGTTTGCTCCGCCTAGAGCAGCCAATAATCCTGTTATGGTTTTTTCGTGGGCGGCTTGAGCATCGGGTACTTTACTATCTGCCTATCCACCGGCAACCCAGCTCGGCAATAAGTAGTACTGAGCTAATTTGGCGACACCGGCATTAATCATTCCACATTCCGGTGATCCGACAGGGGCTGTCGTATATTTCAAGTCCATAATCGTTGTCGAGCTTCCATAAATTACCGAAGCCCCTTTAACCGTTAGCTGGCTTAAGACAATACCGCTCAAGACTTCAGCATTATGGGTCACCAGTGTCCCTGCCAGGGTGACAGGTGATGATGCGCCCGCCATTGCCATAGACAGAATATTGACAGCGATACCCGCTTTTGCAGCCTCGATAATTACTTCTGTACAATCCGTAACCAACTGCAAAGGACTAGTAGGACAAACGATCGTACTATAAATTGGTCGTTCTCTGAGCTTATCTATACCTCCAACAATAGCCGCCGCCATCTCTACTATTTTCTTAAAGTTTTTGCCATTACTGGCGCCAGAAAAGCAATGTTTAGAGGTATTCGTAAAGTAAGCTTCAGCTTCATGAAGTGACCCAACTAGGGCATTTTCATCTTGAGCTGCAACCGCTCTTTCATAAACATCGATTTCGCTCATTGCGTCACACACCAGCGCTGTATTTGCAACGTCTTGTTTGGTTGTTTGTCTGTACTCCTTTGTATATGGATCAATCACTCGAATGCCCTCACCGAAATTTGTAAATCCTACTCGGTTGGCCTCTAAAATCATGTCATTTTTAGGATTTCTACCTGCCAGGAAAATTGAACTTGGAGCAGAACGGATAGCGTCTTCCACCAAATACGCAGGAAACTTAACCATATGTGATGTGTGGTCAACTATTGCTCCTCCGCTGGCGAAGATCTCCCTTGCTTCTTGACTTTCAACCTTAATCCCTGTATTTTTCAGGACATCTAAAGTAGAACAGTGGATAGCATATAGTTCGTCTTCGGTAAACAGGTTAAGCCCTACTCCCTCTTGGCGACTTGCTCCCGCAAATAAGTTCCTTTTCAATCCACTCACCTCCACAAACTCCGTTAATTTTCTTGACCTATTAGGTTCTTTTCAAGAGCAAAAGTGCCTTGGTTACTGCTTCCGCTGCATCCTCAGCATAAGCGTCCGCACCAATGCGGTCGGCCCAACGTTGGGTAGCTGGGGCTCCACCGACCATTGTCTTAAATTGCTCACGCAAGCCGTTTTTACGAAGCTCGTCCTCAAGCTTTTTCTGACTCATTAACGTTGTGGTAAGTAAAGCGCTGGTACCAATAATGTCCGCTTTAACTTCAAGTGCTTTCTCGATTATTTTGACAACGGAAACATCTCGACCCATATCGTGTACTTGTATACCTTGAGTTTTTAGGAGAGATATGACAATCCCCTTGCCTATATCGTGTACATCCCCTTCAACCGTAGCTATAACAAATATTCCTTTATATTGGGCTACTCCACTCTGAACAATAGCCGCATCTAAAATTTTCACTGCCGCCTTCATGACTTCAGAAGACATAATTAATTGAGGAAGGAAAACTTCTCCTCTGCCAAAGAGTTCTCCCATTTCTCTTATCCCATAGCTAAATCCCGCACTAATAACTTCAACAGGATCATACCCTTCTGCAAGAGTACGCTCTGCCAATCCTACAGCTCTCGCTTGATCACACTGCAAGATGGTCTCCCTAGCCTCTAAAATAATATCTTCAATACTCAACTGCTAACCCTCCCCAATAATCTGATTAACTGATTATCTTAAGCCAGTCATTCGTTTAAAGTTTTCTACCGACCGAATTTCTATTCCCAATAATTTGGCGATGTTACATTTAGCTTGAATCCCGATTGAAGCCCCATCACGAGCTTGAACGTGACCGATATCCAGGTCTTCTCTGATCTCCTGCATGACGGCCTCGTCACATAGTTCGAAGGTCGAGATTCCTAGTTTACCAGCTACATATTCTTTTGCTTCTTTAATTTTCATGCCTTTAGCCATTTGCATACGTGCTACCAGATCTCCAGCAGTACGTATTCCGCCCATGCCTGCAGACGTCTCATGAGTTATTGCCATACCATAAGGATCCCCATGACCTATCTATAAACCGTCTGCCTTGCCAATCTCGACTAAGGCCTTATCCGCCCTCGAAACAGCATCGACTGCAGGAGTATTCGAATTTGGAATAGCGCCTACTCCCATACCAACATTAACATGTACCGGTATGTTAGAATTAGGAATAGCGCCTACTCCCATACCAACATTAACATGTACAGGTATGTTTGCTGCTTCCGTGCAAGCCTTGACAAAGGTAACGGTCCGCGCGAGATTCCAGGCAAATGTCTTGCTACTATTCGTATTGATGACTGCCCCGAAGATTGTGGCGCCAGCTTTTTCCGCCACTTTTACTTGTTGATGCGGGTAGAGTCCTGCTAAACGCTTTCCGTCAAAGTACAAATCTCCATGCATACCGAGAATAAACTCACCCGCCATTCCGAACTCAATGGCAATGTCGGGATATTTTTTCTTAAGAATTTCGACAGCTTTCAAAGAAGCTAGAACATCAGCATCTCCCGAGGCCCCTACTGTGTCAAAGTTAATTCCGTCTGCCCCAGCTTCATACATACGACTAGCCACATAAACCATATCCTTAATCGCATGTTCCACCGCTTCTTCTTGGGCTGCTTTTGCTTCAGAAATTTTAGCTAGTGGAAGCAGTTCAGACCAATTTTCAATGGGACCATCCGGCTTTGTATAGAGGCCAAGGTTTGGCATAGCTCCGTAAAAGATTGGTATAATGGTATTAAGTTGAACGTGTTCCATGGCCGCTGTCTCTTCGTGAATAATGGCTTTCAGTTGTTTGTAACTGTAATCAACATGAGCTAACTCCATACTATCGGAACAAAACGCCCTTTCATGGGTAAGGATTGCAGTAGATCGATCCATCGGAACGCCTGCCCGAACCGGTAGCTTTAACGTTCCTGCATCAAAGGTTACAACCACTTCGTCTCCTCGCTGTACACTCACGGTCTTGTCCGGCCTCGTGCAAATATCGAAAAGATGATCTAGCTCGCTTTGACTAAGCGCAGGGATTTTGCCACGATCAGCCGCATCATTAGTTCCCACTTCAAGATCGCGCCGCATCTCATCTGCACTTACTTTCGTCGGAGAACCATCACCATACCGTGTGAAAAATTCACTCATTCATGTTTCCTCCTTGTTGATTATTCATGATTTTGATAATAGAACGTTTGGTAAACTTATTTAGCAGAAACTAACATTTATAATGCGATGCAAAAGTTATGCCAATGGATAAATTGTCGGTTTTACCCGAACCACAACTCTTTTCATTTCTATTAACACAGTGTATTAATGAAATTTGGCATCATTCTATATGACAACGTTTTAAAATTCTGAATTTTTTAGCAAATAGACTATTTTATTAGCTGATGAATAATTTCATTGGCTAATAATGAAATTATTCATCCCCAAGCATCTTTCTCAAACAGGTTAGCCTTTAGCTTAGAAAATAAAAAAGGCCCGGTGTCAAAATCACCGAACCACTTCATTATCATCAATATTATCTGCTTATAAGTCTATAAACAGCATTTAGGCCAATAAAGTTATCTCCTAAAAGCTTATCTTATGGATGGCTATCATATAAACCCGCTAATTTAAACGATATTTTTTTAAAATTTTAACAACAGTTGACTGATTAATTTCCAATGCTTTAGCAGCTTTATACGTTGATTTATAAATATCATAAGCATTTTTTACTAATTGTTCTTCCAATTCTCTTTTAGCAAGTTTTAAGGGCATTATTTCCGTGCATGTAACCTTTTTATTATTCGTCTTTAATTCAAGAAAGTTCTGCATTGCTGCTAGTGTAATTACCTCCATATCACTTATAATTACTGCCCTTTCAAGTACATGTTCTAATTCCCTTACATTGCCTGGCCAACTGTAAGTATAAAGAGCCTGCATTACCTCTGGGGCAATAGTTTTATTCATTCCATATCTGCTATTAAATATCTCTAGAAAATACTTTACTAAGGCAGGAATATCTTCCTTACGCTCTCTCAGGGGCGGTATGTTAATTGGGACGACATTAAGTCTGTAAAATAAGTCTTTGCGAAAAAGGCCCTCATTGACCATATTTTGCAAGTTGCGGTTAGTTGCTGTAATGATCCTAGTATCTATTTTAATCTTGTTTGTACCACCGACCTTGCATATTTCCCTGTCTTGCAAAAACTCAAGTAATTTTACCTGGATCAAAAGTGGTAGTTCACCAATCTCGTCTAAAAATAATGTTCCATTATTCGCCAATTCTATTTTACCGATTTTACCGCCCTTAGTCGCGCCAGTAAAAGCCCCACTTTCATAGCCAAAAAGTTCAGATTCAATTAAGGTTTCAGGGATAACGCTACAATTAATCTTTATAAAAGGTTGATCACTTCTTAGACTTGCATAATGGATAGCTTTCGTGATAACTTCTTTTCCAACGCCAGACTCTCCTTGGATTAATACTGTTAAATCAATGGGAGCTATTTTATAAACTGTGTCCCTTACTTTGGCCATTTCTTTACTATTATATATTAAGTTAACATTGGAAAAGATCTCCTCACGCAAAGTGTTTATTTCTTGATTTTTCCTTTCAAGTTCCGTTTCCTTTTTTTCTAGTTCAGATTTTAATTTTGTGATTTCTTGGTAATCTTTAGAAGTACTAACAACTCTAGCAATTTCTCCTTCTTCATCAAAAATGGGAAAGGCAGTACTAATGACAGTCTTACCCGATTTCAAAAGCTGAATCATATTAATCTTTTTCTTTTGATGGAGGACATGCATGGTAATACTTGTGGAAAAAACCCCTTCCTTTTCTAACTCCTTGACATGTCTGCCAACTACATCACCAGCTATTACTCCAATTACTCTTTCTGCAGCTGGATTAAGACGTAAAACATAGCCAAATTGATCTGTGACGAATATCTCATCTTCAATATCTTCAAATATTTTTTTGTATTCTTGCATGGTTTGTTGAATATCAGGGGGACAGCCGCAATAATCCACTAACATTTTTTTTATTATGCCAATTCTATTAATGATTCCAATAGGATAAGATTCTTTATTTATTATTACGACAACATCAGTATTAAAATTAATCAGCTTAGCAACTGGGAAATCTTCTGTGACTACATTAAATGTTAAAGTGTACTCTAGCTCAGCTATTGTAGTTCTCTCATCTAATCCATTTGTCTCTTTAGCTACAAGAATTTCGCGCAAAAAACTATTCGCCGTTAATATACCTACAACACATTTATCGTTAAAAGTAATAACGAACTTTTTATTTTGTGTTGTAATACTATCAATAAGCGACCATAAATTATTTGAAGTTGGACTTACAATAAAATCTTGAGAAGCTAAATCAAGAAGCTTAAGCATAAATTTTCCTCCCACTAACTATAGCGGCTATACTTTTTAGCTTATAGCAAGAAAAGGCTCGGTGTAATATCACCGAACCTTTTTAAAATCTTCTAATCCAGACCCGAGCGAGGGAAGGATTTTTGCCTTGAGAGCGAATCTATTGGCGAGGAGTACGGGAGTTTCACCCGCCTGCATGAATTTAGAGTCCACGCGATCAATCCGATCTACCCCCCGTGTGTTTAACATCTATTTAAATCATACCTTAATCATTAAGCAAATTCAATGCTAATGATTGATGAAGTTATAGTTCCGCAGATGGTCGTCCTTGATTATCCCACCCTCTTAATCTGTAATAGTCGTCGAGCATCAAGTCTAGTTCTTCCCCTGTGATAACATCCCTGCCCTCGTTCAGCGGTTCCTTAAACATCCGCTTCGGGAGAGTATCCTGCTCCCTGTTAGCACCCTCGCGGAGATTAAAAACCTTAGTTAACGTGACAATCCTGTTGGCTATCTCTTCGAGTTCACACTGGGTATAATCCCAACCGGTAATCGCTTTAACTAATTGTCTAAGCTCTGGCCAGAGCATCATGTCCCTATAAAAGACACATAGTATCTGGGTATTCAAAAGCGTCAACCTATTTTCAAAATCGATGAACATTTCGGCTTTACCTTGGGTGATTGCAGGATCGATCATCCCACTTAACTCTGCCTTATAAAAGGTTGCCCTTAGATGACAGGCCCCCCTAGCCGAAGTGGAGTAAGCAAGTCCCATCCCTTTAAGCACCCGGGGGTCATAGCCGGGAGGTTCCAAACCTTTGACATGGATGGCAATATCCTCAAGATCCCAAACTATAGCGGCATGTTTAATCCCTTGGGACAAGATCCCTCCCAGGCCTCTTGCATAGGCGATATCCTCAAGTAAGTCCGCTACACCCTTTGCGTCACCATAATTCAAGTTGGCTTCGACTTTACCATGTCGAACAGCTTCCTGAGTAAAGGCTACTAAATTCCCTGCGGTGATCGTATCCATCCCTAACCGATCACATAGATCGTTTAAATAGAGGATCTCGGCTAAATCGCCGATACCACAAAGTCCCCCAAAAGCGTATATAGTCTCATACTCAGGGCCTTCTACTTTTAGCCCGTTATACTTGCCTTTAGTGACCGTTGTCAGCTTACCACAGGCTAGGAAACAAGAGGGACAGGCATTCGGTTTGACCTCATTTTCAGCGAGTAAGGTGTCTCCACTAAGGTCTCTCCAATTCTCATAAATCCCTTCGGACCAATATTTAGTCGGGAAAGTTTCTGCGCAATTCATGGTTTTAACCATCTGGGTGGTGCCGTAAGTTTGATACGCTTTAACACCAACATTTCCTTTAGCCTTGGCCGTCAAGGCTTTAATTAAATCCTTGAGCAGTTCCGGATCAGAGATCTCGGCTTGGGCCTGACCGTGGAAAACAATAGCTTTGACTTTTTTCGAGCCCATTACTGCGCCCATACCCGTGCGACCAGCCGAACGCCAATAGTTATTTTCGATACAAGCGAACCGTACTAAATTTTCCCCTGCCGGACCAATAACTATAGCCTGGGCTTCAGGCACTCCAACCTCCGCCAAAATTTTATCTTCTGTCTCATAGGTATCTTTACCCCAGAGATCGCTGGCATTTCGGAACACAACCTGTTGATCGGATATTTCTAGAGAAAGCGGCATATCTGCAACTCCCTCCAAAATAATCGCATCGTAGCCAGTTTTTCGCATCTGAGGCGCGACCTTGCCCCCTGAAGTTGCTTCCCCATATAATCCTGTTTGAGGGGATTTACTAAAGACGCCGTATCGGCTAGAACCCCACATTCCAGTACCTGTAGCGGGACCGGTAACAAAAATCAACTTGTTATCCCTTGAGAGCGGATCAATTCCGGTCTTGAGATTCTCTAAAAGTAAGTAGGAAGCTAGGCCCCTTCCCCCAAGGTAAGTTTTCAATATATCTTCCGAAATCTCCTCAACAACGTAAGTCCTAGTCGTAAGATTAATCCTCAATAGCTTCCCGAAAAAACCTTTCATTGCCTTTCCCCCATATACTTTAAACTCAGACTATAACTATTCCGCATGAGTGTTTGAATTGTTTGATCGCAACCGAGATGATTAGTCCGTAAAGGGAATTAATTTAAACACTACAGGAGCACAAAAGTCGGGGCACTGAACAGTTACCTCACCATCGAACCCTAGCGCCTGTGGGGTGACCTTCTTGCGGAGAGCAAATACAAAAGGGTACATAGCATTAAGTGCCGTGACACATACCTTACTTGACTTATCAAAATCGATTAAAGGCCCGTCTATAATAATCTGATCCCCTGCTTGGTACAATTTACATTGGGAGTTTAAGACTTCAATTTTTATTTTGTCTTCAGTAAAATTACTCATTTTATGACCACTCTTTCATTATTGAATCATTAGTGCCCTCCCAAATAGGCAGCTTTTACTTGGGGATCATCTATTAATTCACTAGCTTTACCACTCTTAAGGACTGCACCATTTTCTAGTATATAAGCACGGTGAGCAGTATGGAGAGCGGTAATGGCATTTTGTTCGACAAGTAAAATTGTTTTTCCAGCCTGATTAATGCGTTTGATCACAGCGAAGATCTCTTTAACAATTAATGGGGCGAGGCCCATGGATGGTTCATCTAATAGTAAGGTGTCCGCTCCGGTCATCAAAGCTCGTCCGATGGCCAACATCTGCTGTTCTCCGCCAGACAGATTGCCTGAGGCTTGCTTCTTTCGTTCGGACAAACGGGGAAACTGTCGATAGACATCTGCCATATCCTCTTTAACTTTGGCGTTATCTTTTCTGTTATAGGTAGCTAAGATCAAATTTTCTTCAACCGTTAATTTTGTTAGCATGCCTCGCCCTTCTGGAACATGAGATAATCCTTGACGGGCTATTAAATGAGAGGGAGAATTTGTGATGTCCTTATTTTTAAACATTACCTTGCCAGAACTTGGGCGCACCATCCCTGAAACCGCCCGTAAGGTACTCGATTTTCCGGCGCCGTTTGCTCCAATGATAGTTACAATTTCACCTTCATCGATATAAAAAGAAATCCCTTGCAGCGCTTTAATCACGCCATAAACAACTTCCAGGTTTTCGACTTCCATAATTCTGGCCATTAACCCACCTCCGCTTCACCCAAGTATGCCTTAATCACAACCGGGTTATTTTGGATTTCCTGAACAGTCCCGTTAGCAAT
Source organism: Peptococcaceae bacterium BRH_c23 (assembly GCA_000961805.1). The sequence continues at coordinate 11,738 of LADV01000046.1, forward strand.
AACCTGGCCAAAATTCATGACTGTAGCATAATCACAGAGACCTTCCACTAATTTCATCTGATGCTCAATCAAGACGATGGTTATATCGCTGTATTGTCTCTTGACTTCCTTAATAAGGCCCACTAAACCTTGTACCTCTTGCGGATTCATACCTGCAGCAGGTTCGTCCAACAACAATAGCTTTGGTTCCGTAGCCAGTGCCCTGGCGATTTCTAACTTTCTCTGCATACCATACGGCAAATTCCCAGCCTTTTCCTCCGCGCGAACATCAAGTCCAAAGAGGTTTAACAAACTATCAATTTTTGCAGATAAATCTTTAGTTTTAAGCTTCCCTAGCCCCCTGCGGTAGATTTGTCCAACATGAATGTTCTCTACAACCGTCAGGTCATTGAACAAGCGTAAGTTTTGAAAGGTCCTAGCCACTCCAAGGCGAGAGATTTCGAAAGACTGTTTACCAACCAAGCTTAATCCATCGAGGAGGATCTGACCGGCCGTAGGATGGTAAATTCCAGTGATTAGATTGAACAACGTCGTTTTACCGGCTCCGTTCGCTCCAATTACTCCATAGGTCATCTTCGCTTTAACATTAATATTAAGATTGGCAATAGCTTTCAAACCACCAAACATATGGTTCAGCTCTTTGATTTCCAGCAACTCCATGGTCAGGCCCCCTTCTGTTCAGTGCTTATCTACATAACACTTAGGTATTTGATTGTTTCGACTTTGAAAAAAAGCGTGCGAATATACCCTTTCGATTCCCTCTGAGAATTCTGGGTAAGCTCATAAGTCCTTCTGGCAAGAACAGAATAACTAAACAAATCGCTACCCCAAGGATGATTAGATAGGCTGAACTTTGCCCCCACATAACCAACATATATTGGTTTCCTACATAGAGTACAATTGCGCCAATGACTGGTCCGAATAAGGTACCAATACCCCCTAAGAGAACCATAATAACCATTTGATCCGCAATCAGCGGTCCTAAAACACTGTCTGGGTGGATAAAGGTAATCCAGTAAGCAAAGGCACCACCAATGATTCCAGCAAACATTGAGCTGATGGCAAACACCTGATTTTTAACCCATGTAGTGTTGAGCCCTAAAGTGCGGGCTGCCGTTTCTTCTTCCCGGACTGCTTTTACTTTTAAACCAAAATCACTGTGTTCGAAAAAGAAATACGCTGCAAGGAAAACAAGTAACGCTAAGCCGAACATCACGTAATAAAAGAAATTGTCATTAAGCATCGGTGGCAAACGCAAGCCCTCTGGCCCACCTGTTATCTCTAAGACTAAAACCAATTGACGCATCATTTCCGCGAAGGCCCAGGTGCCAATGGCAAAATATGAACCACTCAGACGTAAGGTTGGGTATCCCACGATGGCTGCGAAAAGATAGGTTAGAATTCCAGCGATGATTAACGCTATAAAAAAAGGCAAATGCAACTGGGTCATTAACATGCCTGCAATGTAAGCGCCAACCCCAAAGGAAGCGCCATGACCGAAGCTTATATAACCCATATAACCACCCAGCATATTCCAGCTTAAAGCTAAGCCAATCCACATCATGATACCGGTTGCAATTCGCAAAATGAAGGAAGAAACTAAGAATGGCAAAATGCATAAAAGGACCATAGAAAGGAGCAGCAGGATTACTTTAACTGGGCTAAAAGACTTTGATATCGACAAGTTAACCTCTCCTTTCTACCAGCCTTTTCCAAGAATACCTTTAGGAAGGAATACAAGGATTAAGTAGAGGATGAAAAATAAGATCAAGAATACGTAGGCTCCCCCCACGTAGACCGAAACAAAACTGGATATTAACCCTAGCATCAAGCCCGCTACGATTGCGCCTGAAAAAGAACCCATTCCTCCCGCGACCACAACAAAGAAGGCGAAGGCGGTATAGCGCAAACCCATATCTGGGAATACGGAGAAAATACAGCCGATAAAGACACCTGACATAGCAGTTAAGCCAACATAAATAGCATAAACTAAGCGGGATATGCGATGACCGTCAATTCCCATTAAACCCGCTACCGTCTTATCCTCTGCGGCAGCCCGTATGGTAATCCCAGTCTTAGTACGATAAAGGAAATAGGCAAACGCCGCCGTCACAATAATTGAAAACACTGTAGCCGCCCCTCTAATAGCGGGAACCGTAATGCCAAACAGGTTAATATTCATTTCGGATAACACTGAAACTAGATTACGGTTGTTAAAACCCCATAGTGTCAGAGCTGATCCTCTTAATAACGTCGAAAGGCCAAACGTAAAGGCTAAGGCCATCATGGCAGCACTTCTGTGCTTAATATTGACGACTTTCTGAATAATTGGCTGAAATAGGTAACCAATCAAAGCGAAAAAAAGGGCAATAAACGGTATTAGTAGTAATGGGTCGATCTTTGTGTACATATTAAGCCAAAAAGCAGTGAAGGCTCCTAACATAATCCATTCGCCCACGGCAAAGTCAACTATGTGCATAACTCCATAAGAAATTGAGAAGCCAACAGCGATGGTTATGAAAATCCCACCGATTAGAATTCCGTTGATCAACGTTTGCGTAAATAATCCCATAAAACATCTCCTCTCCTATAGTTTGAGGAAGCCGGGACATCCCGGCTCCTCAAACTAGAAGTTTTGTACTTATTTAGCGACCGCTCAAAGCAGGAACAGGGTAGATAGCATCTTTTGCCTTCATATCTGCAGGACCGACTATGATTTGCTCCCCTTTAACCATTTGGATCGTTAAGGCTTTTAAGCCAATATTATTATGGAACCAGTTGCCCTCTGTTGCGAATTTAATCGGCCCATAGAAGGTATTAACTTCTACTTGTTCAAGGGCTTTGGTTAACTCTTCCCTTTGCTGATCAGAAAGTGGTGGTTTTGCTCCGATCTTAGCCAAGGCAGCTGAAAAAGATTGACCCGTCGCTGAACATGCTGCTGCAGTATAGTCCGGAATGGCATTATATTTTGCTTGGTAGAGTTTCACATATTCCTGAGCAGTTCCGTATAGGTCGTCTTTTAATTGTAGATCAGGCGTCCATACTGCCGCGCCATATACATAGTCCGCATCTTTGCCAAGGTTCTTGGTGAAGTCTGGGTTTGTAATCCCATAATGCATGACAAATGCCTTCGGCATAAACCCTAGAGATTTGGATCCTTTGATAATTTCCATATGTTCTGCTTCATGGCCACCTACTGCCAGCACGTCTGGGTTCAGTTGTTTGATTGCGCTGATTAACGGAGTAAAGTCCGTTCCGGCAGGCACAACATCATACTTAAGAACTTTCATACCATTTTTCTCGGCAGCAGCTTTAAATGATTCAGCAACTGCTTTGGAGAAGGCATCATTTACGCCGATGATAGCGATTGTTTTGGGCGGATCTGCTAATTTAGATAATGTCTCCAAAGGAGAACTTGCCGTCAAGTCAGCAGCCGGAACAGAACCAAAGGTATAGGCAAATTTCTGTGTCCAAATAGATGGGGATTCGGCAGACCCAGTGATCATAGGGACTTTGTATTTATCGAGAATTGGGGCTACAGCTTTGGTTACACCACTGGTATACGGTCCGAGAATGAAATCAACCTTTTCGGAAGTAATCATTCGTTCCACAGCGTTGGCTCCTGCAGCAGGATCGCTTTGGTCATCCGCGTAGACAAGCTTAACCTGATAACTTTTATCTCCGACCTTAATACCACCTTTTTTGTTCACAGTATCTTCCCAAAGATCGTAACCATATTTAGTGATATTTCCACCGATGACCTCAGCACCCGACAAAGATGTAATGACACCGACTTTGTAATAGTCTCTTGCCTCAGTACTCGCACTGGTACCTGCTGTACCAGTACTACCACAACCGGCCAAAGATACCAATAAACTAGAAATCATCGCCAATCCCAAGACACGCTTAATTGTGACCTTTTTGAACATAGATTTTTTCCTCCTCTATTATCTATAATAGTAGCAACTCAGCGTGATTACGCTTTAAATCCTCCCTATATGGATTACTACATCACCCCTTTCCTGTTTTCCAAAACTACTTATATATAAACCAAGGTAATTTTATTAAAAGGCTTAAAAACTGCCTTAGTTAGCTAGAAGAATGGTCGATTATTAGTTTAAATATCTAAGTTCATCTTATTGCAAATGAACATTCTCTTTGAAAATACCGTACCTGTGCATTTTCCGAACAATCGTCGATTGATTAACTTCTAAAGCATCTGCCATTTTATAAGTATTTTGGAATTTGATTAATGCTTTATTTAGTAATTGCCGTTCTAATTCGTCAGTGGCACTTTTCAAAGGACAAATGTCCAATACGAAAACTTTTGCTGAAGTACCATCCCCATGTAATATATAATCCGGCAAATGCATCGGTAAAACTTCCAAAGCATCAACGGTCACTACAACTCTCTCGACTAAATTCTCTAATTCTCGTACGTTACCGGGCCAATTGTAATTTATCAAGAGCTCCATCGTCTCCGGAGCCATTTTTTTATAAATCTCATATTTTTCTCGAAGCCCTTCTAAAAAATGCTCAACCAGGACTGGGATATCCTCTTTTCTGTGCCGCAAAGGTGGTACAACTAGGGGTACGACATTTAATCGGTAATAGAGATCTTCTCTAAACTTTCGTTCTTTAACCAGTCGAGGTATGTTGCGATTTGTCGCAGCCAGAATCCTGGCATTAATATCAATGTAGTCATTTCCTCCTACTCGCCTTAACCTTTTTTCTTGGATAACCTGCAATAACTTCACTTGAAGATTAAGTGGTAATTCGCTGATTTCATCCAAGAATATCGTTCCAGTACCGGCCATTTCAAAGAGTCCTTTCTTCCCTTCTTTTTTGGCCCCTGTAAAGGACCCCCCTTCATACCCAAATAATTCTGACTCCATTAAGTTCTCAGGGATTGCGCCGCAGTTAATGGTTATGAACGGATATTCACTTCGCTTACTTAATTGATGAATCTTTAACGCAACAACACCTTTACCTACACCGGACTCTCCTTCGATCAGCACCGTAGAATCTACACCTGCCACCTTGCCGGCTAGTATTAAGATCTGCTGCATTATTGCGCTTTTGCTGATAATTTCTGATGCATCTAAACGCTCTTTTTGCAACTTCACAATTTCAGTTCGATAGTTATCCATCAACTTTTCAGTATCTTCCAAGCGCTGGCGTAAGTTACTTAATTCGGTTATGTCTCTAGAATTCGTAACTACTCGAATGATCTGGCCTTTTTCATCAAAAACAGGATTGGCAGTTACGATGATTTTTTTCCCACTCTTGGTTGATTGTATCAACGTAGATCGTTTTTTTGTTCTCAGAACTTGAGGGGTAATACTGGGCGAAAACAGTCCTAATTCTTCCAATTTGGTTACATGTTTGCCGATAATTTCTTCCGCTTTCATTCCGTAAAAACGTTCACCCGCTTTATTTACCCTCAGGGTGACGCCCTCTCCGTCCGTAACGAAAATTTCGTCATAAGAAGAATTAAAAATGGCCTCCAATTCCTTATTAAGTTCTTTAGTAACTTCTAATTCTTGGACTACAGCATCAAGATCGGTGATGTCTTGAAAGGATGTGACGACTCCGGTAATTCTAGTTCCTTCGAAAATCGGTTTATGGTTAGAAAGTATAACTCTTCCTCCAATGTCAACTTTATTATTGACAACAGGAATTCCCGTTTCCAACACCTCATACATGGCAGAATCCGGAAGCACTTCTCTGGCCATTTCCCCTACAACATCGCCATTAATCCCCAGCAACTCTTTAGCGGCCTTGTTGCATCCTACTATGTATCCATTAGAATCGACCATCAGCACTCCATGATATATCTCTTGAAATCCTGCTTCAAACTGCACCAATTCAACACCTCCGGTCCGTTATATAACACTTGCAACTTGTGTGCCAAATTTACAAGATTGCAATATAGCTACTATTTGTCTGTTTTATGGGAAAATTCAGTTTTTTAAAAATAAACAAAATGCATTCTTGCATTAATATTTAATGTAATTCAGGGATCATTATTGCATAGTTGTTAAATTAGTGAGGAATTAATGAGGAATTGAATCAAATGCATAATCACATTGTATTAATGCCTATGCGCATTATTCTGAGAAGAAATTAAAAGAATTTCCTTAAAGTAAATTTAATTAATTATAGGCTAATCTATAGTTCGTTTTTTAGCAATAAATTAAATTGTCGAATTTACAGCAAATGTTGTCTTATATGGATTAATTTATCTTTATTTTACCCATTATACTGTATTATAGCTTTTGCATACCCTAATAGAATTCCTGATTGCATTTTTATAATGCAATTAGGATATTGCTTAGCGATTATAGCTATAGCGTTTACTAGATAATTGAATACATAATACACATGCAAATCTGCAGAGTGTGTTGCTTTAATATTAGTTTTATCTTGAAAATCTGTATAAAGTGCAAGAGTGGCACGGACTTTGCAATGTTAAACATTTACGTAATGAAAAGGAAAGAGGATGGTAATGGTGACTGTTTACACCGAAGATCAAATAGCACAAATGAAAAAAGATGACATGAGATACTTTTTGCATCCAACAAGTTCGATAGCCGACATGGAATCATGGGGTGGACCTAAGATTATTGCTGAAGGCGATGGAATTCGGGTTAAAAGTGTTGAGGGTAAGACCTATATAGACTGTGGAGCGGGTCTGTGGTTAAACAATGTAGGATATGGCCGAACGGTATTGGCCGAGGTTGCCAAAAACCAAATGGAAACGTTGTCTTTCTTTCAAACCTTCAATGGCTATTCTCATCCATCAGCCATTGAGGTGGCAAAAAAAGTAGCTACAATGATCCCCATGGATAATCCCAGGATCTTTTTTACTAGTGGGGGTTCAGAGTCTAATGATACGGCCTACAAACTGGCCCGGATCTTTTGGTACTTGCAAGGGAAGCCTAACAAGAATCACATCATTGCAAGGACTAAAGCCTATCACGGGGTTTCTTATGGGGCAGTAAGCGCGACAAGTTTACCTGGTTTTTGGGATGGATTCAGACCCTTAGTCCCATCATTCCATCACATTGAGCATCCTCATTGTTACTTCTGTCCCTGGGGAAAAGAACACGGTCTTTGTGATCTTGAATGCGCAGGAGCGCTTGAGGAAAAAATACTCGAACTCGGCCAGGACAATGTTGCGGCCTTTACGGCCGAACCGGTCATCGGAACCGGAGGTGCAATCGTTCCGCCAGACGGCTATTATCAACGAGTACGGGAAATTTGCGATAAATATGACGTCTTATTTATCGCGGATGAGGTGATTACGGGCTTTGGTCGGACAGGTAAGATGTTTGGCATGCTGCATTGGGGAGTAAAACCCGATATTATGATGATGGCGAAAGGAATTACCAGCGGATACATTCCTATGGGAGCTGTCGGGATCTCAGAGAGAGTCTATACACCGATCAGAAACCACGGCATCTTTATGCATGGGTATACCTACAGTGGTCATCCAGTAGCCTGTGCAGTTGCCTTAAAGAATATCGAAATCATTGAACAAGAAAACCTCGTAGCCAATGCCCACGAGAAAGGCGAACTATTACGTTCACTCATCCGTGACTTGAGGTTACCCTGTATTGGTGAAGTTAGGGGCCTAGGACTGATGAATGCCGTCCAGCTCGTTCAAAATGCTGAAAACAGGACCAAATTTAACTCTGCCCTAGGATTTGCCAAGCGTGTGTCTGCTATTGCTTGGGAAAACGG
>LADV01000124.1 GCA_000961805.1 Peptococcaceae bacterium BRH_c23
ATAAAGGACTCCCGTTCCTCCTCGGGAATTCCCAGGAGGATAATCGCCTGGGTGTAGCTCAAATTCGTAATCGATTCCGAATTTGAACTGTCCTGGTGGCCGACGGTGAGTTTGGCCCCATACTCTTCAAAGAGGCGCATGAGTTTATTGGCCGTGCTTTGGGAGTAACTCACCGAGTTCTCCAGCCACTTTCCCCATTCTCCATGATTGACCATGGATTTGGCCTCCGTCAGGCGCCGTCCGATCTCGACGGAGCTGTAAAGGAGCATTCTGCCGGTCTGATCTTTAATACTGTTAATTTCGGCCGCGATAATCTGCGGCGTCCGCTCGCTTATTGCCTTCGCCATGATTTTCGAGCTCCTCTGCTTATTCATAAGCTTTTCCGGAGGAAAAGCTCCCATAAGACAAGACAGATTTGAACAACCTTACTCATAGCCTATGTGTTCAAGCCCTCACTTGTGACAAAAATAAGGACAAGACTGTAAAGAGCCTAGGCACTTTGCAGTCTTGCCTTTATTTTGTCATAAATACCCTTAGACAAGGGTAACCCCAGCCGGACAAGGTGCATAAGATAAAAAGACAGGCCAAGGCCTGGCCAGTCAAAATCCAGAATAAGGGAGGTTTATCAATGGCTATTATTTCGTCAGGGGTGGAAACCGAGATGGTTGTCCGTTATCAGACCGGTACGACCGCCGAGGGTTCCCCGGTGTTCCGGCAAAAAACCTTTTCCGGGCTGAAGATGGACGTGTCCGATGAGGATCTTTATGAAGCAGCAACCACATTATTTGCTTTGTTGGAATACCCGTTGGTATCTGTAACCCGGAATAACCGCTTTGACCTGGCTGTGGAATAGATCTTTGTTCAATCGATCATAAAGGAGAGGGGGGATTGGGGATGGCAAATACGCAGCAGAAAACCCTTCGGCTAACCTTTGCCACAACGCTGGGCAGCACATTTACGCTTACCCTGCCGGCACCAAGGGCAGACCTGACCGCCGCGGAAGCTGAAGCCGCTATGGAACTGATTATTGCCAAAAATATGTTTCTCACCACCGACGGTGAATTAGTCGGCAAAAGAGATATAAAAATCACGAATTCAACAACAACCGATTTGTATGATCCACCACAGTATTAAAGCCCGCCAGAGGGGAAAAATGCACGGCCTGCCCATGGCAGTCGGTTTTGCGGCCCAAGGGCCGCTCTTATGGATAAAAACCCGGTCATGGTATTTCAAATTCGGAATCGATTCCGAATTTAAGTCAATCCATTCTCTGTAAGATCTTTCAATAACTCATAAACCAAGGTAAAACCATCAAAAGCTTAGGCAAAAACCCGCACCATTCTGCGCCAACAATTTCCATAAAAATACACTAATATATACGATAGATTGGGAGGTATTCTGATGGCCGTTTTCGATACAGGACCAATTGAAACCAGGGCTGCACCTCGTACAACCCAGCTAACCATTCGATTGTTCAATACCGGTAAATTGCCTCACTTGTTGGCGTTGAAGCATATAGTATCAATCCAGCTGGAGATGGATTCGCCAGTGAAATGCTCTTTGCGGTCAATCTGGTTTCCCTTAATCCATTTGGCAATCTGGGTTTAGTTTTACCGTAGATAACATTATTCCGAATCAGGATGTCTTTGGAGTTAGGGTTCTTACAAGCGGACTTGGTGCAAATAACTTTTCCTGAATTTTAGCACCCTTTAGCAAGCCCCACATAGGGACATGTCAGGGATGATTCCCCCCTAAGATGAGGACATTAAAAATTTCCAGAATGCAGCGAAACTCTTTCCTTGCTCCGATTGGGCAATCCCGTCCTGTTTTGCAAAGATTGATTCCAATAATTCTCCTTTTCCCCGTTCCCAGGTGGCAATCCGTTCCCGCATCCCCCGGTCCAGTTCCCGAAAATTCTGTTCTACTGCCCGGAAGTCGGCCAGAATCTCTCGGGCAGTTGTCATCGCCTGCCAAAAACGCTCCTTGATTTGCGTTTCATCCAGCAGCTCCACCTGTCCCTTCTGCACCCGGATGATCTCCTGTTCAATTTCGGCTTTACGTCGTTGGAGCTCGGCCAAGCGCAACTTTGGATCGCTTTCAGAACGCTCCACAATCTGGTGCAGAAGTTCAAATACAGTGATCAGGCGTGATTCTGTACCGATAAAAACTTGTTGCCTTAAACTCAGAAGCCACTCAATGGCTTTCTGGGCCAGGGAGGTTACATCAAAATAAGGCTCGTCCTGTCCCGGGGGATAGAATTTCCGCAGCCAACCATGTTCATCATTGGCCCAGTCATCCAGATATTCCCGTCCTGAACGCGGAAAGAGAGAGTCATCGCGCCCCTGATTGAGCAGCTCAATAAAGCCCTCCAAGCGGCTGATCAATTCTTGCTCGGCAATCTGCCGCTTGTTTTCCGCAATAAATTCTCTATAGAGAAAAGACGCCACAAAAGGAGCTTGAGATGAGGTTAACAAACGCCACGCCGGATTTTTCTTGCGCAGTAACTCCAGAAACTCGAAAGACATATGTTCCGAAAACTCAGTTTTTTGCTGTGCCATCGAACGACTTTCCTCCATTTGATTTCCTTCTCTGTTAAAATATAGATTTCGACAGCTTACACCTATTTCCTTTAAAGGGTCAACAATTTTAGACTAGTGAAGAGCATCGTTAAAGCAGAAAATATTCGCCATCTTCGATAGTGTTCTCCTGATTTATCTCACTTCCTGCTTGGAGGAAGTGGGTGGGGAGTAGGGGGCGCAAAGAATTGAGCAAAGTGATATTGCATGCTATAATTCAGATAAATTCAACTCTGAGTCGGGAGTGATTCTATGGCATCCCTAACTAAAACAGAACAAACTGCCTTAGACAGAACAATTCAACATATATGCGATGTTTGCAGGGATAACTTAATTTCTGTGATTCTGTACGGCTCTAAAGCCCGAGGTGATTCTTTGCCTGAATCCGATATTGATATTATGATTCTTGTCCGCAATCGCGATAAAGTAGACAGAGATAAACTTTATGATTTTCTTTTACTTGACGATGTGGGTTATGACATAAATATTTCGCTCAATATTTATGAAGGGGAATACTTTAATCAGTTGTCAACAATGCACGTACCTTTTGTTAAAAATGTTCTTAAAGAAGGTGAATTGCAAGGTATGGGAGAGGGGGATTTTTGCTGGGCTATGTAAATCACCCAGCGCCTGCTGCTTCATTGGTAAAGAAAGCCTTGTTGCTTAACCTCATAGAAGCAGCCGAACAGCCGATATTTTATACCGAAGGCGTCCAAGCCTTACTGTAACCTTACTTTCCTGAAGATACAAAAAGATACCGCGTTAACCCGTTTGAGCCCTGGCAGCAGGCTCGATTTAAAAGCGCCCTTATTATTTGCAGATATATCCAATTCATCCCCCATTGGTTGGTTATCAAGCTTTTTCAAATAAGCAATGATCTCTCTAACCTAATCTTCACTAGCGCCTTGTAAACTCTAAATCTATATCAAAATTTCACTTTAACCTTTGGGATGCTTTACTCAAAAGACCCATAACAGGAAATATCACGAATAGTATCCATATTATCATACTGGAGCGATTAGGCTTCCCAATTAGAATCAACGCTATTATTCCTGGAATCAATGAAGCCATTATTAAAATCGTAATCCTAAACTCAACACAATTTTCTTAACAATAAGTAATGTTCCACGCTCCATGTAGGGAGCGACACCAGGAAACGGAGAGATAAAAGCATTAAACCGATTTCAATCCACGCTCCCATGTAGGGAGCGACACGGGGTAAATGGACCATTCACTAGCACACTGACTGATTTCAATCCACGCTCCCATGTAGGGAGCGACCGAACCTGGTGAAATAATCGAGTACAAAAATGGATTTCAATCCACGCTCCCATGTAGGGAGCGACAATGGCGCGATAAGGATGAATACGATAAAGCGGTAATTTCAATCCACGCTCCCATGTAGGGAGCGACTTGCGATAATGACGGTAACATCTATGCTATAGCAATTTCAATCCACGCTCCCATGTAGGGAGCGACGGTGGAAAGATTGAGTTTGATATAGATTTAGAGGATTTCAATCCACGCTCCCATGTAGGGAGCGACCTACTAGCCTTACTGTAAATATCGCAGATCTACTATTTCAATCCACGCTCCCATGTAGGGAGCGACTAAAGATAGATATACTCTTACTGTTTCACGAAATTTCAATCCACGCTCCCATGTAGGGAGCGACCCAGTAAAACCTGTACTATAGGCGAATTGTTGAAGATTTCAATCCACGCTCCCATGTAGGGAGCGACCAACATTCGACTTTACAACAATATCATCACACCAAATTTCAATCCACGCTCCCATGTAGGGAGCGACAACTTCTGCTGGGTCTTCTATTCCGTCTTGACTATTTCAATCCACGCTCCCATGTAGGGAGCGACAGAGTCTATTTTGCGCTTTTTTTCATTATCGGAAAATTTCAATCCACGCTCCCATGTAGGGAGCGACGTGAGGTAATCATGTTTATTAAGATGCTTTGAAATTTCAATCCACGCTCCCATGTAGGGAGCGACCGCTTTTCAAATATGACCGTTATTGAATCCTTCGATTTCAATCCACGCTCCCATGTAGGGAGCGACACGGATACCTAGCAGCAAAAGAACTAATTGGGAATTTCAATCCACGCTCCCATGTAGGGAGCGACGCCGTTGTAAGTAAATAAGCATCGCATTATTAGCTATTTCAATCCACGCTCCCATGTAGGGAGCGACAGCAAAAAACAGGAAAAACTATCTCCTAAAGAACAATTCTCACCCATCTTCTTCCATATTACACTAAAACCAACAGCCCTGTCCTCACATTTCTATATATTTCAACAAATTTCCTTACATCTCGCGGTGCGAACCTCCCGGGGATTTTATGTGTACTATAGGTTCGCACTAAATAATCAGCGTATCCTCAACATCAAAAGAAGCCTTGGCACCGATGTGCTCAACCTTATTCTTGTAATTATTCCCCAACAAATAAAACCTCAAGCTATCCTTCTCCACATCAATAATCTTCTCCAGCTTATGTTGGACTTCACGGAATTTCGCCGCATCCAGCACACATTCAAAAACCGAATTCTGAACTCTCTGCCCATAGTTCACACATTGCTTGGCTACCTGACGCAAGCGCTTTCTCCCCGCTGCCGTTTGCGTATTTACATCATAGGTAATCAACACTAAAATAATATATTCACCTACTTCCACATAAAGGCCGGATATCCGTCCAGATCCCCCCGGATAAACCGAGCCAACAACATGGCCTGAGCATAGGGCACAAGTCCCCACTCCATTTTTTCCTGCAGAAAGGGATGCTTTATCTCCTCCTGTTTCCTGCTTTGCCACGCCTTGAGAATAATTCTTCTTGTATCGTCATCCATTATGACCGCTCCATTTTCCATCCTGGTAAATCCATTGGGACCGGCTTCCCGCCTGTTGATTAGAGAAAGGACAAAACGATCCGCATAAATAGCCCGCAGCTCTTCCATTAAATCCAGAGCCAGTGAGATTCTTCCCGGTCTATCCCGGTGCAAAAATCCCACATAAGGGTCCAAGCCAACGGTTTCCAAGGCTGCCGCGGCGTCATGGGCCAAAAGGGTATAGACAAAAGAGAGCAGGGCGTTGACATTGTCCAAAGGAGGCCGTTTATTCCGGGCCTTAAAATAAAAGTCCTCCTTCTGCTGGAGAATCAAATCATCCAGTACTCTGAAATATTGGGCTGCCGCTTCCCCCTCCACGCCCCGCAGCTGCTCCAAATCCTTGCTGCTCTCAACCAGTTTCAGAGCATTGGCCAGGGTTTGGCAGACTCCTTTTAGTTTCTCTACATCCAGTCTGGCCCCATGATCCCGGGTGGCCCGCTCCACCACCCAGCGGGAATTATATATTTTCCCCCAAATGAAGCTCTTGGCAATTCTGTGGCTTTTCGCTCCATCGTCGGAAAGTCTGTACTGGGCTTTTCTTAAGGTGACATTCCCTCTGACTTCCCCCACTACCCTGCCCAGGAATTTCCCGCTGGATTTCATAAAGCTCAAGGCAATATTGCGTTTAGCACAGGCCCCCATCAAAGCCGGGCTGGCCCCTGTATAGCCAAAAGCAATAATGCCCTCCAGATTATGCAGAGGAACTCTCAAGGCCTCCACATCATCCTTCAAAATCACAATATTTTCTCCATCAAGGGATAGATAAGTATTGGGGGAAGTCACATAGAGGGTATTCAATAGTTTTCTCATGGATCAACCTCGATCTCTGAAATAGTTTTCCTCATATAGTCCAGGGCCGATGGATTCTTGCATAACTTAGGCAGGCAAAGCTCCTTAAGGGAACAAGCCTTGCAGGCCTTAGTGGTTCTGACTTTAGGAGTGTATCTCTTGTCATAGAGCTCATGCATCTCCCGGCAAATCCTTATGACTTCCTCCCGGTTCTCCACGTCCAAGGCGACTTTTGTTCTGCGTTTGGGTTCTCCATAGTATAAAAACCCTGACCGTATGGTACATAAAAGCATCTCTTCCAAGCACATGGCCTGTGCGCATAACTGGAGTACATCCGCGTTATCCTGTTTCGGTTTGCCCCGTTTGTACTCCACTGGCACCGGCAAATACGTTCCCTCCCTGCCGTAGAGCGTGACGCCGTCCCGGGACTTGTGGAACTCCACCACATCACAGGCTCCGGTGATCCCCAGGGTGCGGGAGAAGACTCCCATCCCCCGGGAAATGATCAAAGCTCCCCGCTTTTCCTTGATGGTGCTGTCATGGGTTTTCTCATGCAGGATTGCCCCCTCCACGGTACGCAGATTCTCCTGCCACTGCTGTTCGATGTGGATCAAGGCCCACTGGCGTTTGCAAAACACATAGTGCTGGATGCCCGATAAGAGCAGAAAATCTTCCTCTTGGTATTCCATCGTTAAAACCTCACTAATCTCTCTCTACCTCAATGCCCCACGGACACCCCAACAATATTTCTCTGCCAAACTTTGCTTCTTTTGATCCAACGAATCATTAAACCAAATCGATGATTTCAGGAACGCAATTCGTTGGCTCCAGCTCAATCTCATAATCGTCAAAGGATTGGGGAACATCTTTTTTAGGCGTGATATGCAAAGCCCGCTGGATCATTGCCGATGTTTCTTTCGGTGTTTTATCCCCATGCTCCCACCAGTAAACCCTGCAGACTTCACAGGAGCCCTCGGGCCGCGCCGAAGAGGCATCATTCTCAAACAAGGTGCGCAATGCCTCTTTAAACCTTTCGGCATCCTCATGAGTGAAACCGGTTTTCTCCGCCAATTGGCAATTGATGCTGCCCCGGATCACATACAACCCGAAATTAACGAAATGCTTCATTCCCATGGTGTCCGATGATTTGCCGCTCTTTCCGGCTTCACTGTTCACGCTCTTGGTGATTTGCATATCCACAATATCAATAGGTGAAACACTGACCGCCTGCTGCACCGACACCGGGCCGCGCACCCCGACGGATACCTCATCCCCTTTAAAAGCAAAGACCTGGCCGAAAGCCCGCACATCAAACCATTTGTGGCAAGCGATTTGCATGCACTTATCCCGGTCTGCTTTCTTCCCTTTGCCCATTTCCGCTTTAAACTCCTCATAACCATCCGCCCGGTCCTTCAAACTTTTGTATCCGTCGTCCGAACGGTCATCGGACTGGACGAAGATGCACTCGCCCAGATCCTGAAGCCGGTTACGGAGCTTGCGCTTGACGGCCACATCCGAGAAAATCCCATGCCCGTCATAATCTTCCCGGGGACGGTTTCCGTTGAGGGGGTCCCCGTTAATATTGGCCCGTGTGACTGAAACGATCGCCGCAAAGTCAATCTTATTTTGCAGAATGCTCATCTACGTTCCTCTCCTTCTTCATCGTTTTTATCATCGTCGTTTGTTCCCTCTGGCGAAAAATTTGCCCCTTCCCGGGAAAAAGTCTGTTCCTTCGGCCAGCGCCTCAATTCCGTTCTTTGGCAGTCATAGCCAATCAGGTATTTTCCGTCCAGGATTTCGTTGGATATGCGGTCCTTATATTCAAATAACTCCGTGATCTCACACAGCAGATTTTTGTAATACTCTCTGGCTGCAGGCTTCAGCTTTTCCAGATAGGGCTGCAGATTTTTCCTGATAATATTCCAGGTCCGGAACGGGCTGCGGGAAAATGGCTGCATATACCGCTCCGCATTAGTAATCCGCGTTTCCCCTTTCTCATAGGTAGCTCTCTCCACCCGTTCCGCTACAGCCAGCATGCGCCCGTAAAGATAGCTCCTGTCCCGGTTCGTTTTATCAAGCTCCATCCCTAAAATCACTCCTTCTCTTTCATTGCGCTGCTGCTTCTCCCAATAAAGACGCTTTACCATAGAACAAGCGATATGCAGGACCTTGTTGTAATGAAACTTCGCTTTATAAGCCAAAGGATTGGAGGCCTTCAGGACGGCCGCCCGCACCATATCCCGGGGGATCGCCCCACCGTCAATAATGCACGGGCGCAAGCGTTCAAAAACGGCTACCAGCATGGGGGCCTTATTATCGCTGTTCTTGGCCAGCTTAAGCTGGGGATTATTGTCCTCCCCCTGCTCCGTACCGTAGACGGCCAAGGCAATCTCCCTGAGGGAAGCCATCCCTTCATAAACCTTCAGTTTCTTGTCCTGAATATATTCATGTTTCCAGACACAACTCTCATGCCACAAGCGGAGATTTTTAAGATAACGGGAGGACTCCAGTTCTTTGTAATAAGTCATAGCCAATCTCCCCGGCGTGGCACTGTCAAGGGCCAGAACGACCATCTTGGAAATACCGCTCAGCTTCGAGGCATAGCCATCCAGCGCTGCATTAAATCTTGCCGCACTGGCATAATTTGTTTCCGGGACATCCCCTTCATCCTCCTCAGGCAGGGTCTCTTCCTCTAATTCAGATTCAACCTCATCTCCTGCATTTTCTGTTACCCTGGACAAAATATCAGCCGCACTGGCGTAGAAATCGGGCAAATCCCGCAAGGCATTTTCCCAGGCTACGATGCAGACCCCATCCCGGCTGAACCCTTGCCTACGGATAATCCATTTCAAAGCATTATGGGCTTTCTGGGAGGTGACATATCCTATGGACAATGCCTCATTATAGCCCGTTTCTTTGTCTTTCGTATTGAACCTGCCCCGGTACGTAAAGTTCGTGTCGTCATTGGCGGAAATCAATTTGGCCTTGGTATCCCATTTCCCCCGGATTTTCAGAGGATGGGTTTTGGCGCGGGGCGTATGTTCCCCGGTCATATAGCAAAGGTCCGTGGCCTGAAAGGTGGATAAATAATAGTCCATAAAGCTGCCCTGTACCGTTCTGTCCAGCCATACGGCACTGTCATAGACGTTGTTCGGATCATCCAGGATATCCTCCGGCAGAAGCTCATCATTCATAAATACGCGAAAACGGACAAAGGCCTTGTCCAGAGGGCCTTTTTGGATTTTCACTTTATCGGAAACGATACCATTTTCATCAGCCGCTAACACCTGGCTCCCGATTAAATCTCCCGCAACGGTCCGCCTGGCAACATAGCGATAGATAGCCCTCACCTTGGGATGGGAAAAGGGTGATTCGCACCAGGCCTTAAGACCTGCAAGGTAAAGAGGAAAGGACCCTTTCAGCCTTGCCGTCTTGCTCTGTCTTTCTTTTTCATTTTTGGCATCGGAAAAATAAAAGGTTACCGCCTCCGACAGATCACCGGCAACATACGCCAGGGAGTCAAAAAGAGGCAAAGCTTTGATGCCGCTGGTTCTGCTTTCCGGGTAAGGGACCAGGGTTTCCCCTTCCTCCCTTTCCAGGATGCGCGCGCCGATGTAGTTTCCCTCCTGATCAATATGAATTTCAATTTGCGCCTCCATCGTGTCGTACCCTACGGGGAACAGCACCAGGGGCCTTTTCTTCCACATCTTCACTTTACCGGCCCATTCCGCGTTGGCATCATACAAGGCGCAAAGGGATGATACCCAGTTCATTCCGTTACCTCCTCCCCAGCAAATTCAGCCAGACCTGAAAAATTGCCGATTGCTTCTCCGAAAGGCTTGACCGGCATTTTATGGAGGATGCGTCTGTCCTGGTCCGGAATCTCTTCCGGGCCGGGAAATTCGATCACACCCCTTTTCATGACCACATGA
The DNA here is from genome assembly GCA_000961805.1 of Peptococcaceae bacterium BRH_c23. The sequence continues at coordinate 10,194 of LADV01000124.1, forward strand.
TGGAAGCGTACGCTCATATGCCCTTTTTCCGCCTTCCGCAGCGCTTCATCCGCATAGGTAAAGCCGTGAAACATATAGCCCAGATGAAGCTCCTCCACCTGATCATAGATGCCCGCTCCCTCACCGAATATACAGGCTTCCACCGTCCCCTGGCATTCCCTGGTTCCCAGAAAAATATCCCGCCGTCCGCCCCGCTCAATCATTCGCCGGGCAACATTGTGGTGTTTATGCTCATTACGGTCGGCAGCCAGCTCGGGGCGGTTTTCGTTCCAGATGAAATGAGCCCGGACCTGATAGCAAACGTCTTTCAGATAGGTATAGACGGACAAATCGTTTCCGCCGTCGTAATTCCTGGTGCGGACACCCTCCGATGCCGTTTGAATCATGTTCATTACCCGGACCGAGTCAATGATCCAAACCAGGGTTGGCTTCCAGTAGACAGAGGCCAGTATCCCTTTCAAAGCTTCGTAAGTAGGCACATAGTAACTGGTTTTTTCTCCTCCCACCCGGGTGACCGGGTCGGCAAACAAGGCCCTGTCCCCCTTGACCAGGAACTCCACGGTATTTCGCTTGACTTCCATAACCATCACCTCCTTGACTTAAATAATCAGTGTTTCCATCTTAATGTCCAGGGTTTCATCCACTCCATACTCCCCGTCATAGTAACCCGGGGGGAGCACCAGAATGCCCGCGTCCTCCGGTGTCAGAGCTAATCGCTGCCTTTGGATCCAGTCATTCTCCCTTAACTGCACCGTGTAAGGCTGAAGCTGCCGCAGAGCTGAACGTTTTTCCTGGAGGGTCGTTGCCGCCTTCAGCTTTTGCAGCCTGTTCCCGGCCTCATGGTCATAGTCAATGAATACATCCACTTTTCCGTCATCCTCGATCACGGAAAACGCTTCACCCGCTTCTCTGAAGGCCTGCTTTAACTCGGGAAGCCGCTCCTGAGGATATTTTTCCGCAAATCCTCTTTGGCCGGAAGGATTGTTCGTCAGCAAATGGAGCAGGTTGTGCTCCGGATCGAACTTCAGAGGATAGGCCATTTCAGCAAATAAAGAGTAAAAGTATCTTGCATAATACTCCTTCATGGCGGCCTTGGACAAAGCCCCTCCAGGATAACGCCCGGGGGAGGTTTTTATGCTGTACAGCAGTTCCTGGGTGGCCTGCCGGGCTTCTTTGAGATAACCCAGCCTGCCTGTCTGTTCATCCCGGAGGTTGATGATTGAGACGATTCCGCAGGCGGTTTCATAGTTGCGGTTGCAGCGTCCCGCCGCCTGGACAATATTATCCAGGCCGGACAGCGAACGGACGACCCGTTCAAAGGAAACATCCACTCCCGCCTCGATTAACGATGTACTGATGCAGATAATCTTTTCACCGGACTCCTTGTCCTCAAGTCCTGCGCGCAATTGACGCAGGACTCTGCTGCGATGAGCAGGACACATATTGGTGGACAGATGAAAAATCCGGTAGGGCGTTTCATCACCCAGCCTGTTCCGTATCTGCTTAAAAATTTCACGAGCGCCTCGTTTGGTGTTGACAATGGCCAGCACGGATCGCGCCTCATCCAGTTGACCGGCAATGAAATCGGCCGCTTCTTCCCGTGAATACCCCCGCTCCGTCATACAGTCCACAATTTGCACCCGCCGGAAAGCCTCGCTGTATTTTTCTTCATCTGCAATGATGCTTTTCGGGGGTAAGATCCGGTAATTGTCCACCTTATCCAGAAGGGGCTGGGTGGCGGAGCAGAGGACCACGGAAGTTTTGCAGAAAGAAGCCAGAAAATTCATAGCCCCGTTAAAAAGCTTTAAAACCTTTATGGGCAGGGCCTGAATTTCATCCAGGATAATCACCGAATTCCCCAGAGCCTGCATCCGGCGCAGGTTAGAGGTCTTACCCCCGAACAACGTGTTCAGGAACTGAACGGCGGTGGTGGCCACCACCGGGGACTGGGCCCAGTTTTCGGTCAGCAGTTGATACCTTTTCTCCTCTTCCTTTTTATCTTTACTCTCATCATCATTAAACATAATGTTGGAATGATGTTCCAGCACAGCGGCAGGATCTCCGATAAACCTGGAAATTTCCGCTGCGTTTTGCTCCAGAATGGAGTTGAAGGGAGCGATATAAAAAATGCGCTCTTTCCTGTAATGCCGGGCAGTATGTAAGGCATAGCGGAGAGCAGCCAGGGTTTTACCAGCCCCACAAGGCACCACCAACCGGAAGATCCCCGCCTCGCCGCCGTCAAATTCAGCGCAGGCCCTGGATATTTCCCCTCGGTAAGGGTCCAGGCTGGATGGTTTTTTCCCCTTCGGGAGCTCTTCCAGTTCTTTTTCATAGTGAGCCAGATACGTTTCCCACATAGCCCAGCGCTCGTCGGGCGCTTTGGGCCGGGGCAACGCTCTCTTTTCTTCAAAACAGGCGGTATCTGTCCGGTCGGCATCTATGACAAGGGAGGTGAGCAAGCGGGCGAACATAGCCAAATAAAATTGCAGCGAACCTAATGATTTACTTTTTCTCTGCAATGCCTGAATGCTTGCCACGATGGACCGGGTGTCACAACAGGCCTCTATAAATTCTTGATTGATAGAATTCTCACCATAGTGCCGGTAGACCACCTTTTTTACGCTTTCATAGGAGTCGGCGACTTTTTCCGCCGCTTCCGCAAACACGGCATCCCCGTCCAGAGAAAGGCAGTCTCTCAGTCCATGATGGCTCATAATCGCCATCCGGACCATTTCCGCTGTTAAGCGGGAACTCAGCTTTGAGGAAGCCAGTTCGTTGACCAGCATAGCGCCGTGAGTGGAATGAATAACCGAACCCCGGACGACTTTTTTCCCCTCAGCCGCCGCCCGGATATATGCGGCAAACTCAGGCGTGTTTTTGCCGTCGTCATGATGCCGCCCCGCCAGTTTGGCGATATTAGCTAAGCCGTAGTCCTGAGCCACAGCGGCAGCCAGGTCTGCTACATGATCATTGTGCTCATCCACATATTGTTCATGTTTATCAGCTGCGCGGATATGAGCAATAAAACGCTTGGAGTTCGTATGCATTCCCCCTTGCTTATACTTGTCTTTTATTACAACTCTCCTTTTACCATATTTTGTGTTGTAATTTGTCATTTCTTTTACTTTGATAAATAAAAAGAACGTCTTAACCAATTTTTATGGGAAGACATTCTTTTTACACAAAAAAACATATATTTTTCAATCCACAGACTCACAGAGCCTGACTTTTTAAGTATAGCAAATAGGAATAATATGTCAATTGATAATTAGTTCATATAAGTTTTAATTGTTAAAAAACCAATGTATTTTTATATTTCATCACTATCCCTAATATGTGTCATATTCCATTGTTATTTCTAATATTAATTACAAGGATTATTCGAAAAGGAGATGTTTATAATGAAATATTCTGTTCAAAAATTTACAAGCATACTCGCAGAAATCCAAGATGGTGCCACCATCGCCGAAACCTGCAGAAAATATAATATAAGTAGCACAACGTATTACAACTGGAATAACAAATATGCCACGAAAAAAACCTCTAAGCCCAAAATACCAAAAAATACAAATACCAAACCTATGGGGCGTATTGTTGAGCAGGCATTGGATATTCAGGTGTCAGGATATGCTATTAAAATGACAAGCTGCACTCAAATAAGAATTAACCTACAGCCATCTTCTTTACCATGATATTCCACAAAAGCAATTTCTGCATATTTATGGCATGTGAACTGGTAAAGACAAGTCCTCCGTTCGAATCTTCCCTGTGTATGCGACCCAATTTCTCCATGTCTTCGCGGAGTTTTGCGTATTTAAATCCACGATTCCCTGGTGGGAAGCGACCAAGTAATCGGAGCATTATTGCTGCAGCACTTAATTTAAATCCACGATTCCCTGGTGGGAAGCGAAGCAAAAACTAATAAAAACCATCTTATTTCAGATAGTTTTATCCTATTTTATTCCGTTGTTCACCAAAAACCCGGCTCTTTCCCCAATAATCTCTACATATTTCAGCAAATTCTCGCACACTTCGCGGTGCGAATCCCCCAGGAATTTTATGTTCGCTACACATTCGCACTAAGATAATGCGTATATCCTCATTCTCCTTTTCTTGATATACCTTCGACCTAAATATTAGAAAAGGCAGCTTTTTATTTTAGCTGCGAATGCATTTTTTACTCAATTAGAGCCACGCACTTGGAGAGAATGGTTCGTTTTATTAGTATTATAAGGCCAATTCCTTGCGAAAAAAACTTATATTAAATCTTGCGGTCTGTAAAATTCACATCCCAGCTTTCTAAAATCCTTAGCATTCCAAGTTAAGACCGAAATCTCCAGATTTCTTGATTCTCAGCTAAGTAAACATCAACCAAATCAACCTTTACCTCTCGAAAACGAGCCAGGACTCTTTGCACTAAACCGTCTTCACCAAGTTCCACTCCATCTGACTCAATAAAATCTTCGAAAACCTGCAATATTGCTTCTTTATTAAAACTATAAACTTTGCGTAAGACCCAGTAAGCTCCAATAAGAACAATTGACTGAACATGAAATGCTACATTTCCTTGTTCTATAAGCCGGACTAATTGCTCAATTTGGGCATCATCATCCTGAGTGAATAAGCGAATAAGAATATTTGTATCAACTATCATTACCTTATTCATCTTTTAACTCCATCGATTTCTTTTTAAGCTCTTTTGCACGTTCCGCCCTGGCCAAATCAATGGCTTCATCCGCATTAAGGTTTATTGCAGGCTTTAACGCTCCCATTACCCCTCGGATTGACTTCTTGGTTTTAGGCTGGACTTCAATAATTCCTTCTTTTTCATTTAAGATAAAAGCTAGTCGATCTCCTTCATTAAGTTTTAATAGGTTTCTCAACTCTACCGGAATAGTCATTTGTCCTTTGCTGGTTAACTTTCCAGAGAGAAGTTGCTTTGCCATAATCAATTACCCCTTTACAAAGAGTATTACTTAAAGAGTAAGTAATACTCTTGTGAAGTCAAGTTTTTCCAGGTTGCTCTTCAATCGCCACGGCCACTGTCTCAAGACCAAAGGCTTGGCTCCACTGAGAAATCAGGTCCAGATCGGGAAAACCGGGATTTTCATTGGACTGCTCTTTGCGCTTGGCAAGGAGGGATCAGATCTCTTCGTCCAGACTCTTCAAAAAAAGCCCTCACCTATTTTCTAATAGAATTGCCCGGGGCTGCTGAGGGCAACCCAGGGCAATTCTATTCTATGGTCAATTCATTATTTTCCTGATTTCCTCTTCCCTCAGTCCCGTAGCTTTAATAATCACGTCAATTCCCATACCTAGCCTCAGTAAATTTTCCGCCACTTCCAGCTTACCCTTCTCCACTCCCTGTTCTATGCCTTTTTCTATACCCTTTTCCATGCCTTTTTCTATACCCTTTTCCATGCCTTCTGTGATTAGCTTTTCCGCAATAGTCATAATGACTTCACTCCTTTCCAAAGAACTCTCTTTGGCCAATTCGTAGACCGTCTGAAATTCCAAATCATTCCTGGCATTCATGATGTAGCGGATAAAAGTCTCAAAGTATTCCAGCCCATTGCCTTGGTTTTCCAGCTGATTAAAAGCCATGATGGATTCTTCTAAAGTCTTCAGAAATACCGTATAGTCCTGTTCAAAGATGTCTCTTAACAACTTTAAAAATATCTGAAGCTTAACGCTGCCTTTGATGTCCGCATTACTATAGCGGGAGATATTATACAGCAAATAGGAAAAATCCGGAAGGCAGTCGGTGACGGCAAGAGGCAGCTGATCATAGTCTTCAATTAGGCCTGAAAGTTTCACCGGACTGTTCCAGCGTGCTTTGCCGTGATAGACCACCATGGGGATGATTACCGGCAGTTTGGCCGTGGGCTGATCTGCCGTTTTTTGTTCCCAGATGTTCAGCATGTATTTCAACAATTGGAGAGCTATCTTGGGAGAGGGGTAACTTTTATGCTCAAAAAGAAGGTAAAGATAGCCGTCTTTATGATTGATTTTAGTTTGGAATAGCAGATCGGAAAAGGTTTCTTCCAACTCTTTTTCAATAAAGCTGTCCTTTTGCAGAGAAATGCTCTCTAAATCCATAAATTCCAGGAGTTCCCGAGGCAGATAGTTTTGCAAAAAATCCTGAGCCGTCTGAAGATCACTGAGGGTCTCTTTAAAGAATTTATCATGAGGTTTATGGATAAGACTCAATTCCCTCACTCCTTTTGACGGACTCCCTTGTAGGGAGAAACAAATGTTTAATTATAATATATCATCTAATCCAGATATATTTCAATCCACGCTATTTTTTTGATATTGCCGAAAGGGGGCACACGGGGGCACACGGGGGGGCACACGGGGACGGTTCTCTTGTGTCAAGCTAGTATCCATGGTAGAATCTGAGAAAAGGGGAGAAGGGGCGGTGTGAAGGATGCCCAGGAAGCCAAGAAAGAAGAGTGAAACAGGAATCTACCATGTTATAGTACGGGGAATTGGCCAGCAGGATATTTTCTACGAAGAAGACGATTTTCAGAGATACCTGGAAACCACAAAAAAGGTATCGCTAGAAAGTGGAGTAAGCGTACTTGGGTATTGCTTGATGACCAATCACGTTCATTTATTGCTAAGAGAAGACTATGGCAATATATCAGTGTTTATGAAACGCTTGGGTATAAGTTACGCTTACTGGTACAACTGGAAATACGAAAGAATTGGACACGTGTTTCAAGATCGATTTAAGAGTGAATGCGTCGAGAACGACGGATACCTACTGACAGTCATTCGCTACATGCACAAAAATCCCGTCAAAGCATCTATCATCAGCAAACCAGAGGAATATGAATGGAGCAGTTGCACTGCTTATTATAAAGCGGATCGAAATACTGGCACATTTCCTGATACCAGTCTAATCTTAAGGATTATACATAATGAAAAGAAAAAAGCAATAGAAGGACTTCAAAAATTCACAGAAGAGGGTAACGAAGACCACTGCCTGGATTGCGATAAGACCAAACGAATCAGCGAAAGCGAAGCATATGAAATCACCAAGAGAATAATGAAAGGTAAACCAGTAACGGCTTTACA
>LADV01000125.1 GCA_000961805.1 Peptococcaceae bacterium BRH_c23
GAACGGAGCATAGAAGCCGGATCACGAGGCTGCGGACCTTTGAGATCATAGCCATCCTGAAGCAGAGTCGTGATGTAAGACAAATCAGTCATCCAGAGCTTCACGACCAAATGCCAGTCATCATTAACGATGACAAAGACCCCGCCGGAATAATGTTGGCGGAGACGAAGGAGAACGGAATCCTGATATGTTTTATGAGAAACAAGTATTGGCTTCAAACAGATCACCCCATATTTTGTAATCAAAGGGATAAAACCCCTCGTCACGCGATTATGGGGGCGTTTTGGGAAAGTCAAGTAATTCTGGCCGTTTTATGGCAGATTAAGAAAATTTTTATTACTAGTGAATTTCCAGTTCGACTGTATGAAAAAGCAAAATTCCTCCCACTAAAGTAGGAGGAATGCTATAAGGTTGGTTCAAGGAACCCCTTGGCCCAACCGCCTCGGCGAATGCCGAGAGTCTATTTAATTAAAAGGAGGAGCGAATTCTTATATTCGCGCAACTATTATATTGTTTAAATTTTTGAAATCATTATTAATCTATTTTTCTTGGGTCATTGGATTTTCTGTGATAGCCGGATTAATCATGTTTTTCTATGTGCCTATTGAAAAAGATCTCGAAACTATACTCGTTATAACAATTATGCTTTGCATACCGCTATTATCTATTTTTGTGATAGGTTTTATTAAAGGAAAAATTAAGATTCTTGGAATTCATGGTAGATGGTCATTGATTTTTCGAAGCGCTATCTTTACGTCATGCTTAATAAGTTTCATATTATTGGGTGTAGGTCAGTCTGCCATGGCCGAGATGTTAGTGAGCGAATATGATAAAAACACTGTGACTAATTCCGAAAAAATAGAATTTGTCAAAGATATCGGCAGGAGACTTTCTTCGAATAAATTGAGGGGCGAGTATATTAAGACCCTTGATAGTATTAGCCCTAATAATCGTTTAACGGTTTATTATTCCAACGAAGATAAAGACTTGGCAGACAAATTAGTAAGAGCTATTCCCGACATTGAAACACAGTTGAGCAAGATGTTTGCCGTAGTAGAACCTTTTCCTATTGACATCGTACTTTACGATGATTTAAACCAATATCGAACCAATAACGATATCGATGAAACTCAAAGAATTTTAGGTTTATATACTAACAAAAGAATTCATATGGCAAATACGAAAGTCAGTGCGGAAATTTTTAAGACTTCCACACTGGACCTGGATTTAATAAATATGAATTACGAAGAGGAAATTTTAAATACTCTTGAACATGAATACACCCATTATTATATTCGAGCGTTTTTGATGGAAAATAAATTGAATCCTGAAATTCCAAGATGGCTTGACGAGGGACTAGCAGTATATCATGAATCTGAAGGATATATCACAGATGCAGAATTTGATTTTCCGGACTTGAAGGATTCGGCAATCCCTTTACAGGATTTAATAAGTCAGGTTGAATGGGATCAATATACTGAATCAGAAACGGCTAGTGATATTGCTTATAATGAATCCTTCATGGTTATTTACGAATTGATAAAATTAAAAGGTGAGAAGGTAGTAACTGATATTCTAGCAGGGATTCCAAAAGAACAAGATTTATCGACTAGTTATCAAACACTTTTTGAAAATTCATTTATAGATCATGTGGGCTTAAGTTTAGAGGAGTTTCAGGATCAAGTAATAAACAAGTACTCCACTAAATAGAATTCAAGAAAAGTTTCAACACTCAAAATCTCACCATCGAGAAAGCGACGTGAATAGGATTACCTATTTGCGTCGCTTTAAAATCTCCCCCTGCTTTTTCTGCATTTCGCGTATCCTTGTAACGTAGCCGATAATTCTCTGAAGCAACAGAATGTATAGCAACTGTAAGTAACACCCTTCGATCACAGTGGAACGAGGGTGTTACTTTGGCATATAGAGTAAAAATAAGTCTTTATGCTACTAGCTTATAAAGTGGGATTTTAAGGGTTTACTAATCATTTCTGGAGTGAGCGTAGAGTTAGCTGTAGCTCTGTTTAATAGTGGCATTCTTATATCTGTATACGTATTATAACTAGAAAAGGAGCGTAGAAATGGATAAACCAAACATCATTTGGATCGGATCGCCAAACTTCAGTAGCCCAAAGGATTATAAAATAATCGCGATTGTAAACCACATTATGAGCGGAACCCTAATAGGTACTGACGCATGGTTTGCCTATCCAGCAAGTAAAGTTAGTTCACATTTCGGAATAGGTAAGAACGGTGAAATCCATCAGTATGTAAAGATTGGAAATATTGCATGGGCAAATGGCAACGTAAATAAACCAAATTGGCCTTTGCTTATTCCAGGAGTTAACCCGAATTATTACACAATAAGCATTGAACATGAAGGAGAAAGCGGAGATATAATGCCTGAAGCGCAGTACCAGGCCACACTTGCTTTGCATCGGTGGCTAATTGGGACAATAGATATACCAGTGAGTCGTGATAATATCATCGGACATTATCGGATTGACTCAGTCAATAGATCAAGGTGTCCAGGAACAGGATTTCCTTGGGATCGACTATTTAAGGATTTGCAAGGGGGAAATGACGTGTTACAAGTAGCTGTTCTGTTGTATACGAAAGAAGATTATTGGGCCGGAGCAGATGTATCGGTGAAGAATGGTAACTGTGCTATATTCGTACGGCCAGAAGATCTCTCAGTTCCCGCCGAGGCCATGAGTTCTCAAAAGTTGATCGTAGTTGGTGGACCGACGACTAAACATCCGAACGAAGTACTGCTGAGTGGAAAAGATAAATATCAAACAGCCGCTGCTGTGGCGCAGTACCTGGGTAAATAATTTCTTCCTATTTGTAATGAACCATAAACTAAGCAGGTCAGCTAATGACCTGCTTAAAACGATACTCTATGACCGTTGTCATTTAGGTATGATATAATAAGCTCAATACATAATATTTCTATTAATGAGTTTTGAACTTGATATTATAGATGCCGTCACTGGCATTGGAATGGTCTCATTGGCTTCTTTAAGAAGATGTCGAAGAAGAGAAGATGGTTCAATAGGATTTGGACAGAAGGTGTACTTCGAATCTACTTAAAGAATGGAGCGCATATCATTGGCAAAGGTAGAAAAAACCATTTATCTGATCTTAGCTTTAGTCGTAATTTCATGGGGTCTTAATGTTGTTATGGTGAAATATCTCACACTTCATATGTCGCCGATGCTGGTAGCTACGATCCGAATGCCACTGGCCGGAAGTTTATTACTCTTATTCGTTTGGAAAAAGTACGGATTCTATAATCCAAATAAAAAGCAGTGGGGGCTTCTCTTTTTTATAGGGTTAAGCTCTATTTGCTTTCATCAGTTGCTTTTAGGGTATGGACTTGTTACAACAACCGCCACAAATGCATCCCTCATTTTAGCCTTAAATCCGCTGACTACTGCTCTGCTGGCATCAATATTTGTCGGCGAAAAATTCACTAAATATTTAGGGATCGGAATTTTGTTCGGACTTTCAGGCGTAGTTCTGGTTGTAGTCTCGAAATTGCCTAACAGTTCTATCGGTTTATCTGGCTTAGGAGATGCCATTATGTTTCTAGCAATGTTGACTCATGTAATTGGGGGGTTGCTCACAAAAAAGTTGTTGGAAACTACGATCCCAACTTTAGTAGTCACTGGCTATTCCACCGTAATAGGGGGAATATTATTAAATATAAGTACTTAAGCCACTTTTGGGCCTTCCGCGTATGGGCAGATTCATTTTTCGCTAACAGCTTGGCTAGTATTGTTATTATCAGCCTGGGGAGCTACTTCATTGGGTACATTGGGATGGAATCACGGTATTAAGCATTTGGGTGCCAACAGAACTGCGATGTTTTTGAACGGGATGCCCTTTGCAAGTATGGTTGGTGGAGTATTTTTTTTAGATGAGAAGATTACTTGGATCCACGTTATTGCAATTATTCTCACTTCGATAGGTATTGTGATAGGAACTATAAAACATAGAGAGCGCGGGCTATCCTTTACCGAAGGAAAGCCCGTAAAGTCATTGTAATTAGTGTTTTTTGGAGAGAAGTGGTAAAATGTGCATCAACGTTGTGTACAAACCCATTATGAAAGAGAGAAAAAATGAACACAGCTAGTTTTCAAGATTATTCATTAAGTGAGGGGCTCTTGAAAGCCATCCAATTACTCAACTTTAAAACGCCCACTAAAGTCCAGGAGCAGGTCATTCCAGCAATCCTAGACCAAAAAGACATCATCGTAAAATCCCAGACCGGAAGTGGCAAGACGGCAGCATTTGCCATTCCAATTTGCCAATTAGTGGATTGGGATGAAAACATACCTCAGGCCTTAGTGATTACACCGACAAGAGAGCTCGCTATTCAGATAAAGGAAGATTTCTTTCATATTGGCAGATTTAAGAGGCTTAAAGTCTCTGCGCTCTATGGAAAGTCTCCTTTTTACATTCAAGAAAAAGAATTGAAGCAAAAAACGCATGTGGTGGTTGGAACACCGGGTCGGATTTTTGACCATCTGGATAGAGGGACTTTTGATCCTTCTAAAATTAAGTATTTAGTCATCGATGAAGCGGACGAAATGTTAAGAATGGGTTTTGTTGAACAAGTTGAAAGGATTCTAGAAGCACTTCCTAAAGATCGAGTGACTATTGTTTTGTCGGCTACAATGCCTTCAGATATCAGTGCGTTATGTAGCCATTACATGAATAATCCAATGGATGTGGCCATTGAAGAACAAGATCCAGTGGCAGGTAGGATTTTTCAAACTCGATTCGAGGTCAGCGAAAACCAGAAGCTACAACTTCTTAAAGACTTAGTGATAGTTGAGAACCCTGACAGCTGTATGATATTTTGCAATACTCAGCTCAAAGTAGATGAAGTTTATGAAGAACTAGACTATCAAGGTTTTACTTGTAATAAGATACATGGTGGCATGGAGCAAAGGGATCGTCTCAGGGTCATGGAACATTTTAAGCGCGGAAATTTTAGATATTTGGTAGCAACCGATGTAGCAGCCCGGGGTATCGACATCGACCAAATTGGTCTTGTGATCAATTTTGACGTATCAAATAACTGTGAAGGCTATGTTCATAGGATAGGCAGAACAGGACGCATTGACTACATGGGTAAAGCCATAACCTTTGTCACACCTTCAGACAATAGGTTGCTTGAGGATATTCATCGGTTTATCGGAAACGAAATCCCACTCGGTGTAAGGCCTGATCAAGAAGCCGTTCTAAAAGCTGAAGAAGGATTTACTGAGAAGATAAACGCAACGCCTGAATTCAAAGAAAACAAAGGTGCCAAGCTTAGCGAAGGCATTATGAAATTGCATATCAATGCGGGCAAGAAAACGAAAATGAGGGCGGTTGATATAGTTGGCACCCTCTGTAGTATTGAGGGTATAACAGCGGCGGATATAGGTATTATTAACATCCTCGATATTTCGACCTATGTAGAAATTTTAAATCACAAAGGGGAGCTGGTGTCCCGCGAGCTTCAACAAAAACCAATTAAGGGCCGACTCAGAAAAGTCAGTAAGGCGGATCGTTAGGCTAAGGAAAGGATCAAAATGATGGATGGAACGAAAAGAAGTGCGGTCAAAATCGGTTCGATTGTAATGATCGTACAAAAACAAGATCAACAGAGCGGTAAGCTTACAGAAGGTGTCGTTAAAAGACTGCTCACCAATTCCCCGAACCACCCCCATGGCATCAAGGTCATGCTTGAAAGTGGTATTGTTGGCAGGGTAAAAGAAATAAAATAGAAGCTTAGAGTGTTGTACTGATGCCAAATGTGAATTTGGCCAGCCAAACTTGTTAGTTATATGTATAAAGCTGACTTTACTGGATTGTGTAGAGTCAGCTTTATTATTTGTAATATGAATTATCACTAACATTTATAACTATTGCAGGAATATATAGGTAAAATGTTGAATTCTAGTAGTCAACCAAATCTTATGTCAGATAGAAAGTAGAAGGTTAAGCAGGAGTTGTTCTATAAAAATGAAAAAAGCTATAACCCTTATCGTAGTTGTTCTCTTGCTGGCCCTTGTGGCCGGATGCCAAAAGAGCACCCAGGGTTCGCCCGGGCAAGCTCCTGAAAAAATGATGCAGGAGGCAGCCCTGAAATACGAAGAAATAACTGATCCGGTTGAGTTGGAAAAGCTCTGGCAGGAATACTTTTATGATTCAATTGCTACTTTAGGGAACACCCATGAGTTTAACACCGCCCAGGATATAGATCCGCTTGATGTGGCGATGTACTGCTGGTTTAAGTATGTTGCGGAACACGGCAAGGAAAGCTTGGTCCTTGCTGACACAGACAGTACTAACCGGCTTTTTCCCTTGGATACAGTTCTTGAATATGCCGAGCGTTATTTTAATTTGACCAGCCTTGATGTATCCAATCTTGAGGCTGGTTCCTATGACCAGCAAAAACGTGCATTCATTTTTGACTTTGGCACTCCACGAACTCGCCCATCCTATAATGCAGTCAACTCGTGGGGAGATCACCTAGATAAAGTTACAAGAAGCAGCGATGGCACAGTTACCGCCATTTTAGTACATTCTGGACCACCTCAGAGCGGTCGCATCGAGTTGACCAAATCTTACAACTTAAAACAGAATGAAGATGGCAGCCTATACTTTGTAAGTGGCAGGTTGGATTATGTTAATAACCATCTCGTTGTCTTAACGGGTGATTATCAATACTTCGCTCAAATTAAAGGCTTTGCAGGTAATATGGAAGAGCTTTCAATGTTGGGTGAGGTTGACGGCAAATTGATTCTTGCCTATACTCCCAATCAAAAAAGGGGAAATGCTTCCCTAATGCTTGTCAAGCCTGAGACTATGAACGTGGAAAAGAAACTTGATGTAAGCGGGAATTTTACGCCAACGGATGTAAGTCTGATAGGAGAAAGTATTGTGATCCGGCTTAAAGATAGAATAATAGCTATTGATAAAACCCTTGAGCAATCGAAAATGTCTTTATTACCAATAACAATCACTGAGAAAATAAATCGGGAACCTCATTACAATGCCCAAGGTAATCCTGATGTGTTTTTTGGGGGTTACGACGTATCGAGTGATAGATTAAAATATGTTTATACCGATGAAACAGGTGTCAAGCTATTTAACTCTACTGATAATACTGAAAAACTGCTTTCCCCAACAGTACCTATTACAGGCAGTGAATTGCTGGAGAATTCCTTTCACAGGGACCCTCGGTTTGTAGCCGATGAGCAAAAGGTTATAACCACTATGACTGGTTATGAAGGTGCCATGGGTTATACATTGTGCAATCTGGAAAGTGGGACTGTAGAAGTTCATAATATCGCATCAGAATGCTCTTCAACAGGCCTCATCAGGTATGATACTGGTCTCCTGGAGGTAAATACCTATCTCTATAATAAATTAACACAAATGGCTGAGTCTAAGCTACTCTTTTTAGATTTTTGGACAGGGAGGGTTAAGGAGCTTAGTCTTAAGTATCCCGGCGACACAGGTGATATCAGGATGCCAGACTCTTGGTATGTCGGCCAAAACTATGCCACCTTTATAACCTACAAGCGGGATGATAGTGACAACGCTAAGGATATGTTTTACCTTAACCGCCTGAATCATAATACATTACTGACCGAGCCGAAAGTTATCTCTGTCAAAGCCGCCAAAACTCATATCCTCGGCGTTTTGGCAGACGGGCGGATCGTGTTTTGGTATAACCTTAATCCAAGTGAAAACGGGGTATGCATAACAAAGTAAATACAAGAGCCTAAACTATGGCTACTTCGTAAGCCATTCTTTTTTAGCTTTTGGGATTCCTACTTTATTGTATCATGTATACAAATTGGGATTTAATAGATTTTTTGATTTGAGACATAAGAAAGTTCTATAAAATAAGAAATATTAATCTATGGGCTGAAAAAGGATATGAACAAGTTACAAAATAGCTCAAAATATATCTAAAAGAAAGGGTGATTTTCATGATTATCAATGAGACCTTAAGAACCCTTAAGCAGCGCAGGAGTATCAGAAGTTTTAGAGATGAACAGATCAAGGAAGAAGAATTACAAGCGGTACTGGAAGCGGGGCTGTATGCACCTAACGCCGGGGATCAAGCGTGGCATTTTACTGTAATTCAAAACAAGGAACTGCTGGACAGGCTGAATCTTGCTGCTAAAGAAGGCGCTAAACAACTGGATATTGAAGGTTTAGAGGAAATGGCGAATAATGAGCAGTACAATTGTTTATACGGTGCACCGACACTGATCATAGTCTCTGGCAAGCAGGCCCCTATACCTCTCGAAGCGGATTGCGCTGCCGCAACTCAGAACTTGCTCTTAGCCGCAGAGTCGATCGGGCTGGGGTCGTGCTGGATTTACTTTGTCATATTTGCGTTTTATTCACCACTAGGTCCTGAATTGAGCAAAGAACTGAAAATACCCGAGGGCTACAAGCCTTATTATTCGGCTGTGCTAGGATATAAGCAGGACTCAGTTGTCAATGTACCCGTCAGAAAGCCCAACCTCATTACCTACATCAGATAATCTTAACATGCAAAGAACAGTTCTCCTGCCATTGAAGGCATAGAGGGCTGTTCTTTGCGTTTGTATATCCTTTAAAAGAAAATCAAACCTCCGTTTGATGATTAATATGATATCGCTGTTATATAATTTACATTCCCGTTTATTGCGATGTAAATTAAAAAGAAATTGGCAGGTATTAGTTGAAAAATATAGAAGTAACAACAATGATTAGATTGAAGAAGATTAGAGCTATAAATGTGGCACAAGGGCCCTTAGATTAACAAATCATCTTAGTAGGAGAGTTAGTATGAATAACTATTACAAGATATTAGATACAGCAGTGAATATCATTGCGCCTGGTAGCAGGTTTACACAATCAAAAATAATTGAAGATTCTATTAAAGATGTATTAATTAATAAATATGGAAGTGAATGGGCTGAACAAAAGGAGCTTTTTTTAAATTGCTACGAATCTTTAAGAAATCGTAATAGAAAAGAGTCGTATGTTGGTGATATTCCATACTTTTATTCAATGCATTATATGTTGTTAAATATTCCCATGGTTCAGCTTGTGCTACTTCAATTGCTGAGAAGAAAAAGAATGTCCAGAGAACTGCGAGTCCTTGATATCGGAAGTGGGGTAGGCACTACAACTTTTGCCTTACTTGATTTAATAACCTTGCTCGATAATCTATGTAAGCTCCATGGTGAAGAAAGCTTTTTTGATAAAGTAGAGATCAATTCGATGGAGAGGTCCGAGGACAATATAAAGGTCTATGCAGAAAATGTTAGTTATTTTTCAAGTAGATTAACCAATATCGCGGATCTTAAAAATATTACAATTAATTCCCCCAAGCAAGCAGCTATAACTGATCAAATCATAACCGGGAAGTATGATCTAGTCGTATTATCAAATATCACTTCTGAGCTAAATTATAAAAGCATAAAACATCTACTCATTCAAACGTCGAATAATCTCACAACGAATGGAGATATAATTCTTATTGAACCCGCAAGCGAATCGGCTATCAAGTCGCTAAACCGCTTGAAGCATGAAGTCCATCATATAACAAACTTAAAAAGTATAGCATCATGTGGTAGTTGTGGACGTTGTGATCAATGTTGGGTTTTTCATACGTCTAATAGTTCAAAGGGTGATTTAATTAGTTATATTGATCGTCTCTATGCGGAAAAACATGAACCTGAATATATTGATGATTTTTACAAGAACAGATTAAAATGGGGATTTAGTATTTTATCTAATAGTTGTCTTGGGGATATATGCACAGACTTATCTACTTTGAATTTAGGCTCAGGTAATATCGTTAAAGTGAATGTTGTTGGTGATAGAATCAATAATACCTATAAGTTTTGTGATGGTCATGGGAACCAAGGCCTCATTGTGGGGAAAGACATTGAGTTAGGGCATTTTAAATTTGGAGACTTACTCGAATTTAAAAATATAACTATCGAGAAATCTAATGGTTTAAAAATAGTGTGTTTATCCAATTCACAAGTTTATAAGTATTATTCAAATTCAGATAGAAGTAAGTCCATATTTAATAATGTAAACCAGAAGAACTTGACATATCTATTAAAGAGATTATGGGGATTTGATGAGTTTAGAGAAGGTCAGTACGAATTAGTAAAAGGTGCTCTAATGGGTAAGGATATTTTAGGAATACTTCCTACTGGCGCTGGAAAAACCCTTTGCTATCTGTTGCCAGCCCTGCTAGGGAACGGAGTGTCGTTAATTGTTTCACCCTTAAAATCTTTAATCAAAGACCAGATTTCAAATCTCAAGACTATTGGATTTGAGTATGTGGATTATATTGATGGTTCAGAATCGGTTGCCGAAAGGCGACAAACGTTAAGCAGATTTAAGGCAGGTAGTTTGAAGGTCTTATATGTATTAGCAGAAAGACTCCAAATGAGAGACTTTCAACTAGAATTACAAGAGGAATTAAAGAACATTAGCCTTGATTATTATATTATTGATGAAGCACATTGTTCATCCGAATGGGGACATGATTTCAGACCATCATATTTAAAACTTATAGATGTAGTTACAACGCTTGGCTCTGCAAATATTATTGCAGTAACTGCCACAGTATCTCCAAAAGTCAAAGAAGATATCCTGAAAACGTTTAGGATAAATGAGGCCAATGTAATATGTTCAAAATCCTTAGCTCGTAATGAAATTAGCTTTCAAGTTATTAATCTACCTATTGAAAGTGGCAAAGAGTTCAATTTGAGAAAGGCGTTAATAGAAGACATACCCATGATTTTGCAAAAGAAAGATATACATGAACTTCATAAAGACGGTTCAGGTATTATCTTCACAATCTATGCAAATGCGCGGGGTGCGACTACCAGGTCATATGGAACAAAACATATTCTTAATGAAGTCAGATTAAGTGGGATTGAGTCGAATCTCTATCATTCTAAGCTAAGTGATATTGAAAGATCCGATATACAAGATAAGTTCAAAACGGATAAATTTCCGTTACTCGTCTCAACAAAGGGCTTCGGAATGGGAATTGATAAATCCAACCTTAGGTATATTATTCATATGTGCTACTCAAATTCTCTAGAGGCATATTATCAAGAAGCTGGACGATTAGGACATGATAGACAGCATGCTCACTCAATTATCATTTCAAGAGCAAGAACACCGGATTGTATCCAGCACCGAGCTAGTATAAATAATTATGAACCCGAATGTGTCTACGGATGGAGATGCAAATATACAAATGGGATAAAATGTGATTATGGGATGCAGGCAAAATTGATTAATGAAAAATATCCGGATGCCAATGAAATGACTCTTAATCTTAACAACTGCTATCAGTTTCTGGTACAGAATTCAAATTGCAAGCCAAAGTTTACATTCGCTATTCAAGCAAACAACTCTAACAAATATCAAACATACTTGTTTTATTTTCAGATGCAAGGAATCATTATAAATTATTATACGTTAAGTTATTTTGATGATGGTAGTGTGAAATTTGAAGTAGAAGTTAATCCAAACGTTTTTATTGATCCGAACCTGGCAAGCGTAATAGAACGAATAATAACGAGGCTCCAAAGCATTAAAAGACAGAAGTATAATATGTTAGAAAGTATTTGGCAGTATGTTAACAATGATACAAAATGTAGACGTCAATTTCTGATGGATTATTTTCAAGACCCTGTGAGTTACGGTATAGAAGGTTGTAAATTCTGTGATATTGAAGGTATAAGTAAGGAAAAGTCCATTTCGGTTACAAGAGAGTTAAGAATCGATAAATTATTTACTGATTATCATAATCTAATGGCTTCAAATAGGTTGGATTACCCAAAAGCTAAAGAATTGCTTAATATTATGTATGAAGAAAACGAACAAGAACGTGCCAAGATTAAAGCAATGAAGCACCTAGAAGATTATACGGATAATCCGGTAGCGCTTTATTTCAGAAGTCTGATCACTCTCAAAAGAGATAAAGCTGATGCCTATGCAAGAAATCAAGCCTTTGAACTAGTTTCTTCATTTTTTAGAAATAACGACACTAAGGCAGTTATAGGGGTTCTAAACGACATTATTGATATTAACGAAAAACTAGTAGAGGAAATACTAATAACGAATGAAGCGTTGATTATTAATTTGGAAGTTGCCAATTGTTTAATTAAAGACTTAGGAAGTGATACCACTAAAGAAATTGTTTACAAGCTATTTATTAATAGCAAAATTAAGACCCTAAACAATAAATTGGCAAGGAGCAATTAAATTGGATTTGCTTAAATTAGATGAAAGATTAGAAAAAGACATAACTCATTTAGAGAAGAGTCTCGATGAATATGAAAAGTTAGTCAATGAAACTTCAGATTTAAAATATACTCTTGAAAGTCAAATGAAAGAATTAAAAGTAGCCTATGATGAAGAAATAAAACATCTCAATGCGAAATATATTAGCGATAAAGAACTATCCTCAAAGTCTATAGAAAGTTTTAATGATTATTACAAGAAAGTAGTTACATTATTTAATGATATTGAGTTAAAAAAAGGTGTATTTGAATTATACATAAATCAGATGAATCAAGCCTATGAGGAAAAGTGGAAAGATATTCAAGTTAAAAATGAAAATAACCTATCTGATCTAGACGTAAAGGTTAATGAAAAGATTAATAAACTCGAAGAAGAAAATAAAAGAGAACTGATGAAAATTATTAATTCTCTCACAACCAATGAAAAGGAAATAGCACCATCTAAAAAGGAAGTTGCAAAGTTTATTAGTGAAGAAGTTTATAAGTTGTTAAAAAATAATAATGTTCTTGATGAAATTATGGAGAAAATCAATACTGATACTTCTAAGCTAAAAAGTGAATTAGAACGGAGTTTAATGAATCTTTCTGAAGAGTTTTTTAAAGAGACAATGCGCGCTGATGACAAATATAAAGAATTAGCTAAGAACTTTAAAATATTTGTGGCCATCAACAGTGTCTTGTTTATAATACTATTGATATTGATTTTACGATAGTTTGATGAATACTGATTCAAGTCGATACCCGTATTTTGGTTGCCATAATGGGGTTATAGCAAGTGCACTCTATTTCAAGAACAAGATGTTAAATAGGGAGAGATAAAACAATGTTATTTAGTGAGATTATCAAAGCAATTATGCTTGGGGTTGTTGAGGGTATCACGGAGTGGCTACCTATCAGTAGCACAGGGCATATGATTTTAGTCGATGAATTTTTACAGCTAAACATGAGTGAAGCGTTTAAAGAAATGTTTTTTGTAGTTATTCAGCTTGGCGCAATTATGGCAGTTGTGGTTTTGTATTGGAACAAACTAATTCCATTTTCTCTCAAAAGAAAGCTAACAATTAGAAATGATACAATATTGCTGTGGTTAAAAATCCTTGCTGCTTGTGTTCCTGCAGCGATCATTGGTCTGTTGTGGGACGATGAAATTGATGCACTATTTTATAACTATCAGACCGTTGCAGTAATGCTAATTCTGTATGGCATTCTGTTTATCCTTATCGAGAGTAGAAACGGAAAAATAAAACCGAAGATTAATAACCTATCACAAATTTCATATCAAACTGCCATTATGATAGGTTTATTTCAATTATTGGCATTGGTTCCTGGTACTTCTCGCTCGGGAGCAACCATTCTCGGAGCAATACTCATAGGAACATCGAGAACGGTGGCCGCAGAGTTTACATTTTTTTTGGCTATTCCAGTTATGTTCGGTGCAAGCCTATTAAAAATTTATAAATTTGGTTTAAATTTTACTAATGATGAACTTACCATTTTATTCACAGGGATGATCGTTGCTTTTGTAGTCTCAATCTTGGCAATTAAATTCTTGGTAGGTTATATTAAGAAGCACGATTTCAAGGCATTTGGGTGGTATAGAATTGTATTAGGTATCATAGTTGTATTATATTTCTGGTAATGAGATTTTAAATGGAATGGAATGGAAATAATGTGCAAATTGGTAACAATTTTTGAACATGATTTCCATTCCATATATACGTAAGCGGTGGACGTAAATGTCAAATAGTAGGCACATAACTAAAAAATCAACCCAACCATCAGGTCGGATTGATTTTAAGTTTTATTTTGTTTGTAACAGTCTGTCGGCAGCTCCTTTGACCATGGAACGAATTTTTCAATCAACTCCGGATGGTTTATGAAATCTGTGTTCGGCATCTGTTTCAATATGTATACCAAATAATTATATGGCTTTAGGTTATTATTTCTGGCTGTCGTGACAACGCTATAGATTATGGCGCTAGCCGTTGCTCCCCGAGGCGTTTCCATAGTGACCCAGTTTTTGCGGCCAATTGTGAAGGGGCGTAGGCTTCGTTCCGCTAGGTTGTTCGAAAGTTCACACCTTCCGTCTAAAAGAGTCTGTTTCAAAAAAGCAAAACCAAACTTATCTCAACCCGGTTAAGGAACAAACGTGCCCCTTGGTCTGTGATTTTTACTCCTTGCAAAAGCCCCCGAAAGAGTTCCTAATACTGAGAACGGATAGTCACAAAAAAGCTTCCTAAAAAGGCCATACTACTCCCTTGGTTCCATTTGGGGCTGGATGCCAAGGTGCA
>LADV01000180.1 GCA_000961805.1 Peptococcaceae bacterium BRH_c23
GAGACCACTTGTTTAATCGCCTGAATACTTTCTAGTTCCATAGTTACATTCAATTGATTCAGATCAACCCCTCTATCTTTAAGGGCCATCTCCATCACCTTGCGAGTCCCGGAACCTTCCTCTCGTGTCACCAGACGCTCATTTGGGAGTTCAGCTAGGGTAATGCTATTCTTTGAGGCCCAGGGGTGAAAATGAGGAATCACAACTACCAATTCGTCATCCCAAAAATTCTCCACCTTAAGGTCTTTATGCTGAGGGGCTGTCCCTTCGATTAGGGCTATATGCATTTTTTTCTCTGAAACATCTTGAGTAATCGACTCCGTATTACTGATCTTTACTTTGAAGTCCACGTCTGGGTGGGTCTTAGACAAATACGCCATAATATTGGGAAGAATATACTCTCCAATCGTTAAAGTCGCACCGAGATAAATAAGTCTTCTCTGATTAAGTCTTCTCTGATCTTTTGCCCGGGCGCTCATCTCCTCTTTTAAACTCACAAGTATGTCCAAGATACTTCGAATACGCGCATAGAAAATTTCACCCTCTTTGGTCAGAGTAACCCCTTTATTGGTACGGTCGAAAAAACGAACACCATACTCGTTTTCCAAACTCTGAATCTGCAAACTGATACTGGATTGACTCATGTGGAGATTCTTAGCTGATAACGTAATGTTAATGGTTTCTGCCACCTCTTTAAACACAAGAAGGTGTTGTTCCATGATGATGCAGCTCCCTTCCTAAATCCTATATCCACTATATCTATAATTTAAGTTCTCCACTTACATGTGCATCCACCTTAATTTCATTGTCCGACTATTAGATGCACAATCCCTCACTAAACATGGTTTTCTTAATGTACTAAAACTATACACTTAGCCCGTTTTTAAACAAAAAAATTAAGACGTACCATTTAGCAGGTAAGCCTTAACTGTTTTTCATTATATTCCTATTCCAACCTTAACGTTAGAGCCCTTTTTCTGCAGAAAGCTACATAATGACCGACGCGTTATGTTTGGGCAAAAAAAAACGACGCGCTTTTAGTCTATTGCTGTTGCCCACCTAAAATGAGCAGTCGCTGCCCCCCACACAAACCATTGACGCTAATCATTTTTAATAAGCTTTTTTTCAATCAAATCACATAATTCATTAAACAATACACTGTCTTCAATTTTCATGTTTGCTTTACGCAAGTATTTTAAAAACTCAATAGGAATACTTTCTTTCGAATTAACCTCATTTGCTACTATGAATTCATTTATTACAATTTTAATTGTCCCAATATCTTCCCTAATAACTATTTGCATGTTTTAGCCTCGGTTCTTTTAAAATAAATAATATGATTCAAAAAAGTGAGCACTCCCTATCATTGAGCCTTTTCTACTCGGTTAGGCAAAATTAATTATAATCTATCCTTCACTGGTCTTTTAGTGATCGCTGCTTTATGTATTGGTTTTATAGAATTAACTCAGATCATTGCTTCTAAGCTCGGATTAAGTGGCGGAGTTTTTGGATGGATAGAAAATCAAAACTTTGGCGGAATTGGATATTTACTCTTAAGTGGGGCTGTAACAAAAAAAGTTACAACCCCTTTGAAATGTTACAATAATCATTATACGAGTAATCAAGTATGACCACTTTGCAATCAACTTACAATTGGCCCACTTCCAGTTACACAATGTCTGGGTCCCCTCAATAGAGTAGTGCTCTCCTAAGCATAAACAACCTTACTAATTATTGACGACCCTGTAACCAGCCTCATCAACGGCTTTTGCAAGCAATGAACGATCAGCGGTTCCGATAACCACTGCCTGTTTATGAGCTAAATCCACTTCTGCTTGAGTAACTCCAGGAACTTTCAATAACGCCTTCTCAACTGAACTTTTACAGTGTCCACAAGTCATTCCCTCAATTTTTAATACAATCCCATCTTGGGGATTCAAGGTATTTCCTCCAGAATGGCCTTTATTCGAATGTCCACAGCAACCACACATTTAACATCGCTCCTTTTTATAACTTAGATATAATCTTTAGGTCTTTTCCTCAACTAAGGTAGTACCAAATACCATTTCAGATCCAGCAATCCCTAATGTATTAGAAATTCATCATGTTTTTTACTGTTCCACTTCCATTCATCATCGAGCTTCCAGAATTGGTATTCCCACTTCCGTTGGTCATCATGTTTCCTCCGGAATTACTCATGAATTCGTTCATTTTATCAAGATTATCTTGTCCCATTTGGGCCTTAACATTTGGGTCTGAATTCATGAGATCTTGCATCGCCTTAACATCCCCTGATTGCATGGCGTTCTGCATCCCCGCTGAATTATGGAGATCTTGCATAGCCGTTGAATTCATCAAAGTTTGATGTTGACCTGGTGAAAAGGTTTGCTGCTGCATAAAACCTTGCATTTGAGCCATCCATCCGCTGCCTTGTTGCTGTGTTGTTCCAGCTAGAGCTGGTAAAGCTATAAGCCCTACTGCTAAGGTTGCGGTACCGACAATTGCGGTAATTTTCTTACTAAATTTTTTTATTGTATATTCCCCCTAATTTAATTTTCATTCTACAGCTTTGCTTCATTTGATTTGCTGATCTTCCATGTCCTTAGTGTAACTCTTGGATACGATCATCTCATGAAAAAGTTGTGAATTTCTCATGAAAAAGGAACCCCGATATAGATCAGAGTCCCTTCATTTCACTTATAAATTTGAGTTAGGGAAGCATTGTCCCTTGGGATTTATTTTTCACCTAGAGCTTCCTTTACCAAGGGTTGTAGGGCTGGATCTTTTAGCATGGCTGCAAAGGTCGCTTTCATTTTAGGATCGGACATGATCTCTACCATAGGCTTATACATAGATGGATTAGACATGATATTCACCATGTTATCCTTGTTTTGGCTACTCCCCATTATACCCATCATATTCTTTTGTACATCGCTATTTTTCATCACATCCATCATCACAGGCATCATTTGTGAAGACCCCATTATTTTTACCATGGACTGACGAGTATCCGGTGAACTTAAAACATTCATCATTTCCGTGGGATTGCCCGTCATATATTGGGTCATGTTGCTGGTGTTCATCATATCCTTATTTTGACTGCCGCAACCAGCTAGACTTAACATGGCAATAGAAATTATAGCTACAAGCATTACCAATTTAATATTCTTCTTCACAACCATCATCTCCTACTCTTTAAATCACTTTAAATAATTCCGTTAATTAAACAAGCTCAACCATAGGGGCAAGGACTCTCATCGATTACAATCCAAAAAATGAGCGACTACCAGAGGACAATAAGTACATAGGATGTCCTACAAGGCTGAATATTACGAGATTCACACGTTAATTTATAATAGTTCCTATAAGCGGTCACCTCCTTAAATTAAAGCGCTAGCTCGATATTGAACAGTTCTTACCACTATGTTTAGCTTTTAAAAGCGCTTTGTCTGAAGCAACTATAAGATCATGAATATATCGCCCATCGTCCGGATAACTTGAAACGCCCAAGGAAACAGTTATCTGGGGATATGCTTGATTATCAAGTCGACTTATTTCTGACCTAATTTTTTCAGCCATCTTCATCGCGTTCTTCTTATCACAATCCAATAAAAGCAGGATTATTTCCTCCCCGCCATATCTATATACTCGGTCGGTCGCGCGGATACAGGCTTTAATAGTCTCTCCTACCTTTTTAAGTACATTATCTCCAATGTCATGGCCAAAGTGATTGTTAAAATCCCTGAAATTGTCAATATCAAGAAATATTAAGGAATATAACCCACTATAGTCAAAATGTTTTATATCATGGTCAAAAGCCCTTCGATTTAGAAGTCCTGTTAAGTTATCAGTCATTAAACTAACCTTTAATTGTTGGTTTAACCTTTTTTGTGTCTCGAGCCTTTTATAAAAAAGAACTGCCACAATAAAATTCGTTAACCCAAACAAAGTTCCCGCGATGATGCAATGTAAAACAAGGTTATTGAATAATGGCATATCCATGAAATACAAGAGTACTACTGAATAAAGTATCCCGGTAAATACCATAGCTATTAACAACCATAATTTATTCATACGGTAAAAAACTCCTTCTTCTTATGTAATCGCCAAAAGTTTCTCTTCGCATTCTAAAAAAGCTTCTACCACATCCGGATCAAAATGCTGGTTCTTATCCGCTACGATTCTATTCATCGCTTCCAGATGGGAGAGTCCTTCTTTATAGGATCTCTTAGATCGAATTGCGTCATACGCATCGCAGAGTGCGAAAACCCTTGCCTCCAAAGGAATCTCCTTACCCACAAGTCCATCGGGGTATCCTTTTCCGTTATATTTCTCGTGATGATATGCACATATATTCATCCCCATTTCGAGAAAAGACTCAGTTAAATGGTATTTTTCAATCGTCTCTCTGAGTACATTTTGACCAGTTAGTACGTGTTTCTTCATTTCATCGAACTCTATATCTGTCAATTTGCCATTTTTCAATAAAATAGCATCGGGTATTGCTACTTTACCAATATCGTGCAATGTGGCAGCGTAATAAAGATTGTCTAAAAAGTCACGAGTAATAACCTTTTTATACCTTTTATGCGTGCTTAATTGCCTGGCTAAGATCACGGCATAATCCCTTGATCTTTCTAAATGCTTCCCAGTCTCTGGATCACGCCCCTCTGCCAAAGTGGCAAGTGAAAAGACGATAGCCTTTTGTGTGTTAATCGTTTTATTCAAGACTGAAAAATTTGTAAAGATGCTGAACACGACTAAGCTTAGAAATAGCAGAAACAAGGCTCCGAACAGATAAATTAGTTTGCCTAAGGTAACTTTCAATAAAGGATATTGATGATATTCGGCAATAATAAACGGTTGATCAGCAAAGATCTTAACTTTGGAATAATGAATCATTTCCAGCTCAGTAACTGGGTACCAACCAGAATTACCCGTTAAGGCATAACCAAGGTTTTTGATATTGAACGATCCAACTTTCTTGTCGAAGAAAATATCTGCACCATCATTCGTATGAATAAACAATTGATTGTTGGGGAGTATCTCAAAAACGTTGATTAAATCAAGATCGATGAACAAGACTCCTATTTTCACCGCTCTGTCATCGAATAAAGGCAAGGCTAGTGTCATCAATACCCGCTTCCTAGTGTTGGTCCCTTCTTTTTCTGTCGCGAAATAAATTGACGAAAGCGCTATCTGTCCTTTCTCCAATGCAACAGCTTTTTCGAAAAGTTCCCTATGTATCTCACGATTACTTAAATTATTAGGCCAAGAAAGTGGCCTTTTCAATTCGCTTTCTACCTTTAACATCTCTGCACCAGACAAATTTGTAACTGTCATATGGTACGATTGTTTACCCTCCAAAAAACCCGTAAGCACTTTCTCTACTCCACTATTTTTTAGAGGTTCAAAATCTTTGGCAAAGTACGATTTTAGATCTGGTAACGCTAAAACAAAGTCTAAGTCCCGCTGAAGATCTGAAAAGTAATTGCTTATAATCGTTTTCCCCGAACTTATTTCAGCCATGGTCTTTTGACTTCTCCATTGCGCTTCCTCTTCATAGACCTGTCTCGTCCCTAAGTATAAAGATATTCCGAAACCTACTATCAAAAGGAGGATGACTATCAGATATACCAGATTCTGGCGTATTAATTTTCTAATTAAGAATGAACCTCCTCCTGGCTGAGTAGGGATACGCTTCATAATTTTATTGTCCTTTACCCTTAATTTATACCAATGGTTCCCATTGACATAACCTATTATAGCAGTTATACAGCCGAAGTTGTGAATAAGCTATGAATTTGTCTAAAAAAATCTAATAGTGGTTGTTACAAAAAAGCAGGAACAGGCAAAAACAAACCCTGCAAGCGAACAAGCGTGTCACTCGTTTAGAAGTTTATACTCCTCCTAAAGCTCCCGAAAGACTTCTCGATACTGAAAAAGGATACGTCGCGAAAAAACACCCTAAAAAAGGATATAGTACTTCCTTGGTTCCATCTGGGGTTGGATTCCAAGACTTGCTTTTAGGATGCTCTGGTGCTTAAGCTGTGCGAAGAAGAACGAATTTTCGGTCATAAATAGCTTCTTCAGCAAGGCGTCGCAACTCTTGACTTCGTCCTTTAGGAACTAAGTATTCCTGGGCGTGGTGGATCATCCCCATAATTAAGCGGCTTAAATCAACGAGGCGAAGGTAGATCTCAACCCGTTTTTGCCCACGTATAGGTAACTTCTTATGGTGAAAAACGTGATCCAATAGGTTTGCTTCTAAGGCAAAGTTTAGTTCAACTTGTTTACGGAAATTCAGACAGGACCTAGCC
>LADV01000162.1 GCA_000961805.1 Peptococcaceae bacterium BRH_c23
TTTCCATTTATCGGGCTTTCTCACATCTTGCAAAGTTACCCACCAAACCAGCCAGCATCGGTTCGCTTTCGCTCCGTTCCACAGTTTGCCTTCAGACCCTCCGGACCCCTCCTCACGGACGACGCCCTGTCTGTTAGCTAGTGCTTCCGAATGGAATCGGCGCACAGAGGAACTTTAATCCTCCAATACAAATAGAACTGCCCGGCGCACAAAAGGCGACCTAAGTCTCGACTTAAGTTGCTTTTTTATTTTCTTAAAGGGACCTTCTAAAACTGATTCTAGGCGCAAATTTCATTAATTCGAATAGTTGATCAGAAGAAGTAATTCCTTTTTTTGCTAGGAATTTTTGCATTCCCATCGGCATTGGGCGAGACTGGTTCAAAAATCCCTCCCCCGCTAGATCAGTTCCTCCCACTTCAGGCATGGCACCGATATGCCCAGGTCAGCTGTTCAAAATGCTTCTGGAAAACCAAAAGGACACGCTTACTAAAACGTTAAGGTAATATTTTTGGTAAATTATAACAAATAAAAGACAAGTGAGCATATTGTGTTAATGGATTCACCATAGTTGATCATACAAGGAGATGGGACCTTCTTAAAAGCGACGAGTCAATTATCGCATCATGGTTGTTTTTTGCAGTGGTGATTCTTTCTAAAATCTTTAATAACTAATCTAAAAGGAGGATGAAAGTTTATGTATGGAATTGGCGGACTGGGTGGTTACGGTGGATATGGCGGATATGGCGGACTGGGTGGTTACGGTGGATATGGTGGTTATGACCGCATTTTTAATGGCTATGGCGGTGGTTACGGTGGAGCTGGTGGCTACGGCGGAGCTGGTGTCGGCGTAGGGATTATTGCCATCGCAATTCTGATTTTAATTGCCTTGGGTGTCATCTTTTAAGATTATAAGCTAAAAAGTTTTACTAATTGAAAAGAAGGAGGAATAAACATGGCATTCGGTGCTGGAGTTGCTGGTGCAGGCGGATATGGTGTTGGTGCAGGTATAGCAATTGTCACTGTGATTATTCTTTTGCTTATCGCCTTGGGAATTGTATTCTAAATTTCTGCAGCTATTAGATTTTCTCATAAGGAGGTTTTAAAATGCCGACACTCGGCTTGGCGTATACCTGGCCCTACTGGCTTAATGGGTTGGCGAGGTACCCAGGTTACGGTTATTCTGGCCCTGGTTATCCCGGATATGGTTATTCCGGCTGTGGCTATCCCGGCTATGGAGGACCTTTCCGAGGTTATTAAACACAATAAACTCATAAATAGCCCCTCAATATTTTACAGAAAGTAAAATATTGAGGGGCCTTGCTTCCACTATTTCCGTTTTTCAGCGAACAGACTCTTTTCTTCATTTATGCTGGCTACGATAAACTATTTTACTAAGAAATGCTTACCCAACTAAATCGCTAGATCCTTTGTCTCAAACACCTTTTTTGTCAAATACCAAAGGACTGCTGAAGCGACATTAAACCCTATAATGGGCCATAGTGGGTCTGTTGTTCCCTCTAGTACCTCTTGCGGCTGAAACCATTGGAAGAGCGAGAGGTTTTTTAGCCAGGATAGTTTGTCACTCAGTCCTCCAACAATATCCAGGCCGTAAAAGGCCAGCGTTAAGCCCATCGCATACGTTAAAGCCTGTTCTTCTTCAGCAAACCAAGCTGAGAAAAAAAGACTATAAATTTCTATCAGCGTGAAAAAGGAAAGTCCTAAGAGACCTAGGTCTATATAACGCCCATGTTCGATTTCAATCCCTGAGCAAAAGGTGCCGAAATAGACTCCGCAGATCATAGCAGCTACGAGAATAGCATTTGTGCTAATCAAAACCCCAATTTGGGTTGAAATAATCTCACTTCGTGAGACCGGTGTGGATAAAAGAAAGGCTAAGGATCCGTCATCCGCCATTTTTGCAAGTAAAGCATTGGCGGTTTCTATTCCATATAAGGCCATGATCATTACCCAAATCCTTGCAAAAAACTGTCCCGATATTAAGGCTTCAAAGGTATCGGTCCGTGCATTTTCTGGGACCCCGAACACGGTTTTTACCGTAGACGGGAGAGACTGCGCAATCTCCGTAACCGCAGGATTTTTAGCTATCACAGGGTAAACCCAGGTTAAAAGTCCTTCATAGAGAACAATTCCTGTTGAAATAACGGCTACTTTCTTTCGATACTGTTTAAACATCGCCCGGAACAATGCCCTATTCATAGTTTTCACCCCACCTAAATCTACAACTATGGCTCTCTGTCAAACTTCGACGATTACCGGTAAAAATCCATAAAAGCCTCTTCTAACTCCAGCGAACGTTGCCTAAAACGTTTGACACGAACTTGAGCGAGAGCAAGCCATAGGTTATCCAATTCACCCACTACCCGGATGACGAAGCAGCCACCCTGAATAGGGGTTATATTTAACTGACTCTGCCTTAGAAGCTCGACATTCTTCTCACTTTCGACTTCAACTTCGAACGTTTGATACTCGGCTTGTCTAAGCAGAGAAATACTTTGAACGGCTAGAAGGTTCCCTTCTCTAATAATCCCAGCCTGCTCACACGTACGCTCAATCTCTGAAAATTGGTGGGAAGACATAAATAAAGTCTTCCCTTTTTTCTTTTCCTCTAGGATTAAATCAATAAACACTTTTTGCATTAACGGATCCAAGCCAGAGGTCGGTTCATCAAAGATAAGCACACTGGCATCCAACATCAATGCCGAAATGATCCCCAACTTCTGTTTCATCCCTTTAGACATCTTACGAATGAGTATTTTTAAATCTAAGTCGAGGGCACTCACAAAATATTCTCGGTATTTCTTTATTGGAAGACAATATTCGCCGTGCATTCCCGCGATAAGATCTAAGAATTCAACCCCTGTTAAGTTCTCAATAAAATGAAGTTCACCCGGAAGGTAACTGACGAACCTCTTCACCTCAGTCTTTTCTCGCCAGCAATCATACTCGTTGATCGTTACTCGTCCTGAATCCGGCTTTAAAAACCCCATTAAAAGACGGATGGTCGTGGTCTTCCCTGCTCCATTCGGGCCGAGAAATCCGAACGCTGTACCAGGATCGACCTGAAAGCTAATGTTCCTTATTCCTCGTCCTTCGCGATAAACTTTGGTCAGTTCATTAACCTCAATCATTTCCTGCCTGCTTCCTTAGAAAGATCGCTTAATGCTCAACGTACAACGATTCAGTATGGATTACATCTATCCCTACTATTTATGTTATTGGTAAACCAGTAGTGTCTGTCTTCCACATAATTCCACATAGTCTACCAAACAAGTAGTCTAGTTTGGATACAAAAGGAGATGGTAATCATAAACTAGCAGAAAAGCGCCCTAAGTCTTGACTTAAGCCGCTTTTCTGCTGTCTTAACGAAGCCTTCTAAAACAGATTCTAGGAGCATATTTCGTCAATTCGAATAGTTGATTAGAAGAAGTGATTCCTTTTTTAGCTAAGAATTTTTGCATTCCCATCGGCATTGGGCGAGACTGGTTCAGAAAACCTTCCCCCGCTAGATCAGTTCCTCCTGCTTCAGTAACGGCACCGATATTCCCAGGTCGAAATAACATCAGTTAACACCTCCCTATCGGAAATATATTCCACTGCGGAGAGGTGTGTTCCTATTAGAATTGCCATTACCCTACCTGTACGAAACGCTTCGTGGAAAACAAAAATAAACACTTACTTTAACGTCAAAATTATTTTTTGGCAAATAATAACACGGATAAGTAAGAGAGCATACTGTGTTATTAGCTTCACCACAAATAATCATGAAATGAGATGGGACCAGTTTGAAGGCGATGAGTCAATTATCCAGGCTTCTCAGATGTGGGCAGTACGGGATTTTCTCATCTCAAATCTGGCTTCTTGGTCTTTACGTCTAGAGCGTTTTTCCCCTCTACTGCCCACATAATCTACGTTCTTACGTATTCACATGAGAAGGATAGAAATAAAACGGCCCAATCCCATGCCATAATTAAAATGTTTATTAATAAACTGTAGCATGGTCTGCGAAAGGAGTGAACTATTTGGAACCAGGAATGTTAGCGTTGCTGGGTAGAACAATTTCTATAATGGAAAACTTGGGGTTCCTTTGGGTAATCCAGACCGGTTGAACTGGAATTATGGAATGAACTAGACGAGCTGAAATGTTTAGAAGACCTAATGGAATCACATCCAACTTGGGACAGAGTACTATTAGACCATTGGTTGGAACAAGCCTTTTGCCATGATTTATTATCCAAAGACAAACTTTCATATAAGACGTCAAAATTAGGCAAATTAATTCAAACTTATCGTTTTCACGGACTGGAAGCACTCTATAAGGAGTTCGTTGTTCATTGGAGCCCCGCTTTCTCCAGATTACCAGAACTGATCTCCGGGCAATCAGAGAAAATCATCTTCGATTCGGAAATGCAGGATGAATTAATATCGAAAGTATCCATGGCTTCCGAACTATTTGTGTGGCCCTTTTTAAAAAACAAGTGTCAAAAGAACAAATGGCAACGGGTCCTGGATATAGGTTGCGGAGAAGGATTATATCTAAATAAACTACTTGAGCGTTTTCCTTCTCTTCAGGGAGTTGGCATCGAAATTAACCCTCTTGTTGCCGAAAGGGCACAAAGGAATTCTCAACCATTAGGTGATCGTCTGAAAATTATATGTGGTGATGCTTTAAATCTTAGCCAAGATATAGGTACTTTTGATGTATGTTTGTTAAACAATAATATCTATTACTTTAGTCCAGAACAGAGAGTCAGTTTGTTGAACAATCTGAAAAGAGTTTTACAACCTATGGGGCAAATAGGGATATTAACTGCCTTGCGGGAAAGTGGAACCTTTTCCAGCCGGGTATTTCGGACGCAGATACCGCAAAACCTGATGATTTTCTTCTTAGCTTGTAACCAAGGATTTCAGGGTTTACCAGCAGAGGATGAGATCAGGGAACTTTTTCTCCAAACCGGTTACGCTGATATTGAAATTACTCCCTTGCCACTAAGGATATCGCACTATTTTTTTGCAGGACTTTCGGGCTAGAAATTAGATACAAGATTAACTAAATATTTTTTGTTCCAAGAGGACTTCTTGGGAAGCCTCTCTTTTTTTTATGAGCGTCTTGTCTGCCCCACACTTTCTGAGCCGAAGAATATGTAAGATTAACGTTGGGACCAGGCACCACAAAAGGCTTTGGATAAGTTGAATTTGAAGTATGCTTTGGGGTTGACTTGTCCACACTGCTCACAGGCACGACGGCTGCATGGGGTATGCGTTATCCTGCGCGCATCTTGTTGATGTGACCATACTAACTGAATTTCCAGTTTTCTATGGTCATTTAAATACCCCACGTTCCAGTAGTTTTTTGGACTCAGGGCTACGTCGCACCTGACTATCCACCTCAAGGCTTCGGGCAGCAAGCGCCACAGCAGCCTATGCCCCCGACCCAAAGTTACCCGTTGCAAGGATTCCCATCCCAAGGTTATCCGCCCCAAGGGTACGCACCTCAGGGATATAACCAAGTGTATGGAGGACAAATGCCCGTCCAACCTGCCTGGGAAGAACCCCAAAAAGGTGGAATCAAAGGTTTTATCAGTAATCTCGTGGCAAAACTGAAGAAGTAATTTAAATTAACCCTCCGACAACTGTTCTTTTATACGAGGATTCGAGCAAGGGAAGTGGGGGTGACCTATCAAGAGAAGAATAAGTATTAGTCATCTAATTCTAATTTTCAGCATATTATGTTCTCAGCCATCCTATGCAATTAAAGCTTTAGGCGTTCTTTTTTAAATTCTAACCCTTTCAAGACATAATCCAGAAAACTTAGGATAAAAGGATGCAAGCAGGTGAACCGGTTTTGAAACAACTTTGGCTCTTCAACCAAATAAATTCCGACCTTCAGAAAGTGGAAACAGAACTACAGAAATTTGTTGCGACGGATTTTCCAATTCTCAATGAGTCATCCGTTCATTTGCTTACTGCAGGAGGCAAGCGTTTGCGGCCTGCCTTTACTCTTTTGGCAGGCAAGTTTTATGGTTATTCATTGGATAAGCTCTTGCCTGTTGCCGTGG
Source organism: Peptococcaceae bacterium BRH_c23 (assembly GCA_000961805.1). The sequence goes on from LADV01000162.1 coordinate 6,078, forward strand.
CTTTAGAGCTTATTCACATGGCAACTCTGGTTCATGATGATGTCGTTGATGCATCAATGACACGGCGAGGACGTCCAACAGTTAAAGCTCAGTGGGGAAATATAGTAGCAGTCCATACCGGCGATTATTTACTTGCTAAATCACTTGAACTCATTGCCAAGATCAACCATCCTGAAGTATCACGAATTTTAGCCGAAGTTAGTATTGAAATGTGCCAAGGTGAGATTCAGCAAATCAAGTCATCATTTGATACTCAGCAAAGTCTTAAACAATATCACTACAGAATTAAGCGGAAGACGGCATTACTAATACAAGCAAGCTGCCGTTTGGGTGGAATTATAAGTGGAGCACCGAAAAGACAGGTTTGGGCCTTGGGTGCCTATGGACATGCTTTAGGCATGGCTTTTCAGATAGTGGATGATATTTTGGATGTCACGGCTGAAGCATCAGAACTAGGCAAGCCAATCGGTGGAGATCTGCGTCAGGGTATTATGACCTTACCTATGATCATTGCACTGAAGCTCTCGCCGAAACGCGAAAAACTTTACGAACTCCTTAGCAAGGAAGATAAGACTGATCCGGAGGTAGACTTAGCAATAAGCTTGATCAAAGAATCCGGTGCTATAAATGAATCCATGCGTTGGGTTGATCTTTATGTGAATAAAGCTAAAGGATATCTTGAGGATATCTTGAGGATCTCCCTATGGTACCAACTCGCAAGGCTCTTAGAGAACTCGCTGAGTTTGTGCGCACACGCAAATTTTAAATGTTGTTGTGGTACGTGCATTCCATTTCGTATGTGATAAACTCGAATTATCTATTTGGATGCCCTCCTCTGCTGCTGACTTTGGCTTGCGTAACCTTCGTCAGTATAGCAGAAGAGGGCTGTTTTATCATGTTCATCGGTACTTCCTATTCGGATCTCCCACGCATAGCGTGGGGTTTAATCCTGAATTAATTATAAGACGTCAATATTATTAGAAGATCCTAAACCATTCACAGGACACGCCGCTCATCCCATATTATGGTATTGAAAAATCAATGAAAAAAATCAATAAGAATTATCGCTTTTGCTATTAATACACTGCCCAATAAATTATTAGGAAGTGTTAAAAGAATTGATTATTAATACTCATAAAATTTTATCTACCATAATTTATGACAAGGTTCAAGAAAACTCCAATTTCAAATTAGAGTACAACTACTTTATCTGGGGAAATATTCAGCCTGATATTGTACCTGGCTTGGTTTTAAAGTCCCACTATAAAGATGAAAGTCTGGATTTTGTCATCGACGAAATTGTTGCATTAGGTAAAACATCGCCTTCTGTATTTTACAATAAACAGACTCGTAATAAATTCAGCAAAGACATTGGAATTGTTTGTCATTTTTTATGTGATTTTTTTTGCTTTCCGCATTATAATCGATGGCATTATAACTCTTCGATGATGCTTCCTCATATAAAATATGAGAAAAACCTAAACCATTCAGCTGAAAATATCCTTACTATCCCCACTTTATCTCTCCAACCCGTTAGTTATTTAGAAAACGACACCCTGAAATCCTTCATTGAGGCAGTTCTCTGGGAATATTCTTTAAATGAAGACTATCGCAACGATCTTATCTATGCTTCAAATATTTGTACTAAAACTATAGAAACAATTATCGACTTCATCTTTGATTTTGATACAAATAAAGCCCAAACTCTTCAGTGAAATGAATGTATGCCATTGCGATCCTTGTTTACCGTTTAATTTTTCTTGATTTGTTGAATCTTTCTTTAACTGTTCCCACTATATCTTCACGTGTCTCCTGTTCAGCTTTCTCGACTCCACCACTGAAGATTCCAAATGGATTCTTATGTTAAGCCCCCTGAATCAATACTCAGGGGGCTTCTTCGGGAATAAAACGAATTTGGCGAACTTTGCATAGCCTTCGAGATTATTGTAAATATAAAGCATCCCCTGCATATCCAATACCTAGAGTTCTGGCAAGGACTGGATCAACACTTACAAGGTCTTCTTTAGCCAGTTGATTAATGTTGGTCTTGCCCATTGCTTGTAAAGCCATGACCATTTCCGCAGTACACGACTTCAGGAAATTAGCTAGATGTTGACTGCCCTCATCAGAATCGAAGAGGTCTTTAAACTTGCCTTCAAATAAAGCTAGTTGTGGAGGAGGTGACTGAGGAAGAACTTTTTTCATTTGACTTTGTAAAGTGGCCATCAATGCAATAGACCCTATGTAAACTGCATCTGCTCCCAGTGCTAAAGCCTTCAAAAACTCACCAGGAGTTCGAAGTCCTCCGGCTACAAGTATTATGAATTGTTGCCGTTTTCCTTGCTGTTCTAACCAATTAACAGTTCGAGCCAATGTAAAAAGTGTAGGTAAACCCAGATCGTCTTCTAATGTAGGTGCAGAAGCAGATGTTCCACCTTCTTGACCATCGACAGTGATAAAATCTGCCTGGGTCTGAGCGATTACCTCCAACTCTTTTTCGATAAAGTGAGTCCCAGCAATCTTTATTCCCACAGGTACATCATATTGCTGCTTCAGTGAGTTAACAAGGTTTATTACATCCTGAGGTGTGTTGACATTGGGAAAGCGGGCTTTCACACCGGTGCTTTGCCCAGGTTTGATTTTCCACACCTCGCGTAAATGTTCATCCATCATTTCCGGATATATAGTTGAAGCTACTCCACCTCCCCAGGCCCCCTGACCGAACTGAACTTCAATCGCATCTAACTGTTTCAGTTGCTCAGGATCGCTCAACCATCCTCCCCTATTATACTGACCGATAAGAAATTTAGCTGCTGACCTTTCTTCCTTCGAAACAGCAGATTCTCCGGTATTGGTAGCAGTGTTGACCATAGCCGTACCTTTGCCGATAGCTTCTTTTAATTTTAGGCTTAAAGATCCGCCATAAGACATGCCCGTAAGCAAAATCGGCATGTCGATTTTCAGTGGTTTTTTGGCTCTGGGACCTATCGTCACTTGCATTTGAATACTGTTCTCATCAGCAGTCGGATGTTCAAATAGTTGCCGCCCATTTAACAGCACCTTTTCCCATGGTGAAAGCCGCAGGGGGCTACCTATCGGCCTCGAAAGCGGTTTCCCTGTCTCCGCCCGGATTCCGGCCTCAGCAATCGCTCTAAGTGTCAGTTTTTCCATAATCGTCATCATGACTAAAGGGTTATCATTATACTGTTTGGTAAGCATGGTGCTGAAGATATCATCTGCAACCGGATTCATCATACGCATCATAAGCTCGCTAATCAATTTTATGCACCTCCCCATTTATTAAAGCATAGCATGCCCTTTTATTAAGACAATATGAGAAGGTATCGAATGATATAAACTTGTTTCGTCTGTCTCGTTTTTCTCTGATATTTCTATAACTTTGTGATTAAATATTAATATTTAACTCCCAAGCAATTTACAAACAATGTAAAGCGATTGGGGGGTTGTTTCCGATATTTCCGTTTTAATATCTAAAAAATCATCCCTTGTAAATTTGTCGATACCTTTGTAAGGCACGAATGGCTGTCAGGGCTGTTGTTAGAGGTTCTTCATAATTCCATCCCTTGGCGTAGATTCCTTGGTAAGAAGGTTCAAATGAACCATTGCTATTCTGGACTGAAAGAAGGTTTCTTACTCCTTTATCGAAGACATCTCTAGGAACAACTTTCGTATATCGCAATAACCCGGAAAGGGCCAAACCGGTCTCCACAACTGAACCCCAGCCTCCGTCATTTTTCTGTGCTTTTATAAGAAATTCCAGGCCTTTTTTTCTTGCCCCTAGAATGCGGCGTGCGGTGTTCCATCGTTCCCAACTAAACTTCCACTTGCTGAGTAGTTCTAAGGCCTGTGCTGTGCTATAAACTGGCCCTTCAAACCAAGATGCCGGGAATGCACCTTGATCGTCCTGCTGAGATAAAATCCAATTCAACCCACGCCAAATTCGTTCATCTTGTGAACGTGAACGTCGCCATAATGCTTCTAGTACATGAATACTTACGTCAACACTCGGAATATATACTGGGAACTCCGAGGAAATATGGGGAGGTATGCCTTGAAAACTGGGAAATGTTCCCCAGCTTCCGTCGGTATTTTGTAACTGCTTGAGGAGGTTAACTCCTAAATGATTCTCTTCCCCAACTTGATGTAAACCGATCAAAGCAACCGCCGTATCATCTAAATCTGGATGCGTAAACGGAGGAGTGCTTCCATAGCTACCATCTGCGTTCTGCCCCCGCTTTAACCAATCTACCGCATGATTTAGCCAAGGGATATCTGTTAACCT
>LADV01000161.1 GCA_000961805.1 Peptococcaceae bacterium BRH_c23
TTCTTTCCTTGATTGCCGATCACAAGTCCTAGGTAATTTTTCTCCACTTCTTCCAACGACTTATTGATCATCTCCACAACATCTGCGTTGATGGAATTGTTCGGAGAGTGAAATTCTAAACAGGCCACATTGTCGCCAAGATCCACCAGGCTTGCACCAGCATTGCCCAAGATCACCTTGCCACCCTTATGGGCTTGTTTCAACGAGAATGAGTATGGGCTGACTGTTTTTTGATGATAGGTTCCAGCATTATAAAAAGCGGTCTGTCCAGCCTCAGTCTTCTGATAGAAACTTTCGTACCCTTTTGCGAGTAATTCTTCCACGAGCGGGGGCAGTGTGCCGCCTTCCGCGACAATACGATCTGCTGTAGCTTTGACTCCAAGTGCATCCCATAGTTCAAACGGACCCATCTCCCAATTGTAACCCCACCGCATGCCTTCGTCGATTCCGGTGATATCGTCTGCTATATCTTTGACTATAGTAGCAGCATAAAGCAGAGTCGGTTTTAAAACATTCCAAGCAAACTCTGCCCCAATATCATCTCCGTCAACTAAGGTGCGAAGTTTCTCGGGCAGACTTCTTGCAGCTTTTGCTTTTTCTAGAGAAGCAAAGTTCACACTTTTTTGTGGACCATAGGTCATGGTTTGAATATCTAATACTTCAATGACTTTACCTTTAGGACCTTTGGATTTCTTGTAAAACCCTTGGTTGGTTTTATCTCCCAACCAGCCATTATTCAGCATAGTAAATATAAACTCTGGTAAAACAAAGTTATCTTTTTCCGCAGGCACCCCATTGGCTACGTTATTGTTTGAATGGATAAAGGTATCCAATCCGACGAGATCTATCGTACGAAACGATGCACTCTTCGGACGTCCCATGACAGGTCCCGTCAAGGCATCCACTTCATCAACGGTTAACCCTGTTCGGAGCATTTCCTTAAGTAACACAGGAGAGCCGATGGCGCCAATCCGGTTCGCAATAAAATTGGGCGTATCTTTGGCCATGACAACCCCTTTGCCCAAGACTCGCTCTCCGAATTCGCATAGGAATGTAATGACATCCTGGTCGGTATTGGGACCGGGGATAATTTCTAAGAGTTTCATGTAGCGTGGGGGATTAAAAAAGTGCGTCCCCAGGAAATACCGAGTAAAACTCTCCGGGAGCCCCTCTACCATAGATTTCAAAGAGATTCCCGAAGTATTAGAAGTGACAATCGTACCTGGGCGGACCTGAGCAGCAACTTTTTTGAAGAGATCCATCTTGATATCGAGACGTTCTACTACAACCTCAATCACCCAATCCACTTCGCTTAAGCGACCTAAATCATCACTTAGGTTTCCCACCTCAATTCGCTCAGCAAACTCTGGGACTAAAAATGGGGCAGGATTCATTTTTAACATGTTGGTCTTATTCTGTTCCGCAAGGCTATTTCGAACCTTACGGTCCTCGAGGGTTAATCCGGCTGCTTCTTCTTTAGCCGTTAGTTTTGAAGGGACAATATCCAACAACAGGCTTGGAATTCCGGCATTGGCCAAATGTGCAGCAATGGTACTCCCCATCACGCCAGACCCTATTACCGCTACTTTATGAATCTGCATTTATATCCTCCTCTCGTTTCTGTTGGGCGGCACATCATTTTATCTCTTTCGGTTTTTCCTTTAACAGAAATGCGCCTTCAAACAAACTAAACATTAGCTCTACTCAACGGACCAGTCAGCGAGCTTGAAACCCTCATTCTCTTTATACCGATCAAACAAATAGTGACGGAAGCGCACATACTCGTTATAATCGCACTCGATCCCCTCTTTAGCCAAGACTTCAACGAATTTTTTCAGATCAGGCGGACATCCCCAAAGCGGAATAGCCTTTTTTACATTGACATTATTCTTATTTAAGTGACAGGCGCACTTGCCAAAGAGTACGGAATTGTCAAAACCAGTGGCAGCGATCTGCTGCTTTCCGCTTACTACCTCGACATTCGGGAAAGGCTTCCCTTTAAAAGCAGATGAGAGAAGGATCAACATGGGGTTATATTGTACCGAACAACCCGTGCACAGACTACTATCATACTTACGAATCGCCAGCCCGGTGATGCCACGCTTCTCAAACCCAGCCGGACCGGTGTCTTCTTCCGACCACTCCCAATCATAGGTTACAAATTCCTGATGATCCGCAACACTCTCCCCTCTAAGTTCGTAATCTGCCAGTTCCATACTGTACCCGTGGCGCTTGGCATAATTGGTCAGATAAGCCACCTCTTTCGCCGGATAACCGAGGATTTCCGCCCCCACAAGGTCGCAGGCAAAAGGATCACGAGAAGCTATCAGCAGGTCTTTTCTAAATGCTTTTCCAGTAGGCCCAGGGCCTTTTTCCAGGGTATAAAGACCATCGATAATCGTCAAAGCCACTGGCAGCTTTTCAATGATGCGGGGAAAAGTAAGGCTAAGCTCCTCGTCACCCACACCATGGCAAGACTGTTTAGATTTCTTATTGAGACATCCTTTAAGGTTTTTGATGCCTAAAGAGACTTTAGCCTGGTTATGGGTTTTTAACACTGGGACATTGATGATCTTGTCCGCTTCCAAGGCCTGCTTTGCAATTTCCAGCCTAAACCCGTCGCCATAATCCGTGGGAATAAACTCTCCTTGGTTAAAATCCACTAGTTTGACCCCGTAGCGCTCCTGCAGTTTCATATATCCCAACGCTTCGTAAACAGCATCCCATTGAGGGTTTAACATAGGAAGGGCGCCTTCACCAATCGTTAAATCTCTGAAACCATGTTCGGCTAGGATGCGAACCAGGGCCTTTATAACGACACTGGTGGTCACTACGCCATAGGGAGGAAATGGCAAGTCAAAATCCCAACTGACAATGTTCGGCTTAATCAGGATTCGGTCATTAATATTCAGCCCTGCTAGCCCATCGCTCAATTTTAGACTCTCCTGAAGAGACTCGTAGATATCTGTCACTTTTACGATTGATACGGATGCTCTTGCCATTTGAAACTCCCCTCCATTCTTTGTATCGTTCATCACTCGTAGGAATAAAAACCTTTTTTCGTCTTCTTACCCCATTCTCCTTTGGCAAACTTCTCAACGATTAACGGTGAGGGTTTGTCTTTAGGGTCGCGAGTTTCTTGGTAGCGTTCCATGACGATATAGTAGGAAAGATCAATACCAGTGAAATCCATCAAACGGAACGGTCCCATGGGATGGCCCAAAGCATTGGTAACCGCCATGTCAATCTCTTCAGGGGTAGCAATCCCCATGTCCGCTAGAAATAGTGCCTCACCATGCAGCGCTGCCAAGATTCGATTGATTAGGAAACCATAGATTTCTTTCTTAAGCCAGGCACCACTCTTACCCAGTTTTCCGCACAAATCCATGGTTACTTGTGCGGTTTCCGTGGAAGTATGCGGTCCCTGCACAACTTCAACCAGTTTCATGACTAAGGCAGGATTGAAGAAATGCATGTTGCATACTTTATCTGGCCGTTTCGTAGCATCGGCGATCTTCGAACTGACAATAAAGGAACTATTAGTAGCCAAAATGGCATGGGGAGGAGCAATTCTGTCCAAGTCTGCAAAGAGCTTTCGTTTTATGTCAATTTTTTCAACTGCCGCCTCAATCACAAAATCAGCGTCTCCAGCCGCCTCTTCAAGGTTTGGGGTAAAAGAAATATTAGTTATGGCCAGATCTGCCTGTTCCTGTGTCAATTTCCCTTTGGCGACCCGCTCCGGCAAATAAGTGCGTGCAAAGCCTTCAGCTTTGCTCAGCATCTCTCCGCTAATGTCGGTACAACTGACCTGATAACCGGCTAGGGCAGCACACAAAGCAATTTGATGACCCATGTTGCCTGCCCCAATTACACAAATCTTTTTGATGTCATCAATTTTCAATTAAGACACCCCCTTGTCATTAATTAATTATTCTGCGTCATTTCATCCCCCTAGACCCAACACCCAACCGGCATCTATATAGTGATCACCAAGTTTTCCGGTATCTCCAAGATCTGGTCAATCTGCTTGCCTCTCATCAATTGCACCCAGTCCTCTTAGAAAGCCGCTTCTGGTATATCGATGGCCGAAGTATCAGCTTCTTTAATAATCCGCACTGTCGCGACTACATCAGGCACTATATTGAACACATAAAATTTAGCGCTCTGTATTTTGCCGTTATAGAAGTCTTGGTCATCATTTCCTTGACCCAGTTTTTCTAGGGCAACTAAAGCTTGTTGCATCAGTAAGCAGCCGCCATAGAGTTCGGCTGTGATCCGCAAAATTCTTGTACTATACAGCGGTACCAGTCTGATATCTTCCTTAAAGTAGCCTAAGACTGTACCCAAGAGTTCTTGGTATGCTAATAATGCTTTACCCAGCACCTCGAACTCACGGGCAAAGTTGGCATGATTCTGGTTAGCCTGTACGAATGCAGCCATCTCCATCAGCCATTCTTTGAAGACAGTGCCTTTATCGAGACTCCACTTACGACCCACAAGGTCCATCGACTGTATAAAATTGGTGCCTTCCCAGATGGAGTAAATCTTGACATCCCTTGCTTGACGCGCTACTGGATATTCCTCGGTAAACCCGTAGCCTCCTAAGACTTGAATGGCCTCCGTAATCATCAGCCATCCTTGATCCGAACAATAAGCCTTGACCAAAGGAGTGATGACTTCAATCGAGCGTTTGGCTGCGTTGATATCAGCGGGGTCATCCCCGAACTGAATTAAGTCTAAATAGTAGTAGCCCTTAAAAATCATGGCACGCATAGCTTCCAAGGTGGCCTTCTGCGTTAGCAGCATACGACGGACATCTTCATGTTGGATGATGGGTACCCGACTCCCTTTAGGATTATTAATAGGTCGACCCTGAATGCGCTCCTTGGCGTAATGAACTGCATTGTTATACGCCACCGTCGCTACGGCCAGAGCACTGTGTCCGGTATCCATCCGCGATCCATTAATCATCATAAACATTTGAGACATGCCCTGTCCGATCCCTTTTTCATCCGGTGCGCTGCCTAACAGGATGCCGCGACACTGGCCCTCTTCTCCAAAGCTAAGCACTGCAGTGGACGAACCCTTGAGGCCCAGTTTGTGTTCAATCCCAACAGTTGAGACATCGTTTGGTTCTCCTAAGCTACCATCCTCATTAACCCAGATCTTTGGCACAATGAATAACGACAAGCCTTTAGTACCAGGAGCCGCCCCATCAACACGGGCTAGAACCAAGTGAATGATGTTTTCAGTGAGATCGTGATCTCCTCCAGTAATAAAGCATTTTGTCCCTTTAACCTTATAAATTAGTGGGTTATCTGTGGGGTAGGCCTTGGAAGTCATATCCCCCACATCGGAACCACCACCGGGTTCGGTTAGGCACATAGTACCTTCCCAAATGCCCTCGAACATTTTCGGGGTATAGAGGGCAATTTGCTCAGGAGATCCGAAGGCCTTGATCACGGAGGCTATACCACCGCACAACCCAATATAGGGGGACATGGCCGGGTTGGCTCCGATAATATATTCTCGGACAGCTTCATTTAGAATCTCAGGTAACGCACCCTCTCCGTCCACGTCACTGTTGCTTGCACCCCACCCGTTTTCTTGAATAAATTTAAAGGCCTTGTGGAAAGATGGTGGAACTGTAACTTTTCCATCCTTAAAGATCGCTCCAATCGTGTCACCATCATCATTGGTGGGAGCGACGATGTCTCTGCATACTTTTAAGGACTGATCAAGAATTCCATCGACATCCTCAATAGAGAGATAATCCTGAAAACGCTTTAAGCCTAGAATTTTCTTTCCATCCAGCCACTCTTTGATAATAAATTTGTGATCCCTGTTGTTATAAATAAAGTTACTAGCCAAGTACACTCATCCTTTCACTTCAACAATTCACATATCACCATCTTCGAGACAACACATATTCGTTCCAATTTGATTCCAGCTACGAATGCCGCCAGATCCTTTTTTGCTTTCAGCCATACTGACCTATAACTGCAATTGTTCCATAATTTTGCTTATTTTTTCTTTGGATTGCGTGCCATTCCAGCGATAGCACGAACGATATCCTTCTTGGAATCCATGTCATACTGGGAGGTGATAGCAATCTGTTCCATAATTGGTGATCCACCGCCATGGTACGCCCCATATTGTGTAGGACCTGAAAAGCTGGAGAGACCGAAATCTGTAAAGTTCAACCAGAACTTAATTTGATCTTCGATGGGAATCTTCGGATTTCGTTTAATGTACTTTTCTAGCAAATCTTTGGTGTCAGGGTTTATAAGGTCATTTTCATAAGGGAAGGTGGCGGGCATGCCCCCAGCGATATTGCATAGGATCTCTTGCTCGTGGAACACAGCCTCTCCGGTCAAGCACCTCCCGACATTGGCATAGATTGAGTTCGGGATATAGCTGCCAGGGCCATACTTCATAACGCCCATACCAGGCATGTAAACTTCGGGCTTGCCGAGGGCGGATGCTGTGTAGCCCGCTGCGTATCCTAGTTCACCGGTCATGATCAGCTTGGACTGCATCTCACGCACGTGTGGGGTATTCTCAATGCCATTAATTTCCGCAGCCAGAGCACTCAGACCGATTACATAGTCGAGCATGGCAGGCTTGCAGCCAGAGTAGGAATGACGGTGGAACAGAGCAAACAATAAAGCGGCAATACCACCATGCTGAATTTCTCCACAAAGGAACACTCGTTCCCAGGGAACGAAGCAGTCCTCAAATATGATATAAGAGTCGGTATAACCGTATTCAATTCCCCTTTGATAGTGCTCACGCTTGCGGACATTGTGTATATGAACTACCTGCTTTACACCTTCATAGTCTGAAGGAATTGCGAAGCATAATGCATACGCTTCTTCGCCTTTTTTAAGGGCTCGGTTAGGCACCACCAAGATCTCGTCAGAGATCGAGGCTTCAGAAATATGGACCTTGGAGCCACGGACGATGATACCATCGCTCCGCTCTTCCACTACGTGCACATACATGTCAGGGTCTTCCTGCTCGGCTGGCCGCTTCAAGCGCTCGCCCTTAACGTCGGTCTGCGCACAGCTTGCTACGAGATCCTCTCTCTGGAATCGCTCAAGCCACTTAAGCCAGTTATCATGGTAGGCAGTTTTGGCCTTAGGGGACTTCTGCGCCTCATAAGAAACCGCGTTGATCGCGTTGGCAGCATCAATACCCATGCATCGTTGGATGCACTGCCCGACCTTGTTACACATGAAACGAGTCATGTCTTGCTTCTTGTGCAAGTCTTCTACGTTTTGGTGAATGTGGTTGAAACGGTTAATGATTTCTCCAGTGATATGGGATGTCGCCGTGCAAAGATCCTTGCTGGCGGGATCCCAGGCCGCGTCAAAGGTCAAGCCCATGACGTTAATAGTACCTTCTTGACGCTCATCTAGCCTCTCCATCTTCTGTCCATTACAGTAGAGGTTGTTGTTCATCTTACCTAATCTCTCAATATACTGTGCTCTAGTTCTCATACTCCATCTCCTTTTGTTTAATAACCCTATTTTCCCTGGAATTTCGGTGAACGTTTTTCTAAAAAAGCCCTCATACCCTCTTTTTGATCTTCAGTAGCAAAAAGAAGACTAAAGCATTTATGCTCGTATTCCAGGCCTGCCTCCAAATCCATCCTTAACCCTTCATTCACTGCCGATTTGGCCAAACGTAAGGCTACCACGCCCCGATCAGCATATTTTTTTGCTATTTTTTTGGCTTCTTCAAATAACTGATCAGCAGGCACCACTTTATTCACAAGACCTATGCGTAAGGCCTCTTCTGCATTTATAAAATCCCCGCTAAAAATCAATTCTTTTGCCCGACCAGCACCGATCAGACGAGGTAGACGCTGTGTTCCTCCGCCGCCAGGCAAAATACCCAGTTTTATTTCTGGCAAACCGAATTGGGCATTATCAGCTGCGATGCGTACATCCGTAACCAGAGTTAGTTCACACCCACCGCCCAAGGCGAACCCAGCGATTGCAGCAATGACTGGCTTAGGCATGTTTTCAATTAGGTGGAAAGCTCGGTGTGAGGGATTATCGCTGGTCGTCACATCCACAGCGCTCGCTGAGGCCATTTGACTGATGTCCGCCCCTGCCGCGAATACTTTCTCACCACCCGTGATGATCACTACCCTCACTGATTGATCCGCAGCCAGTTCTTCGGCCGCTTCCGCCAACTCATTAAAAACCTGATCATTCAGCGCGTTAAGCACTTTGGGACGATTCAAGGTAAGCGTAGCTACTCCTTCTTCGATTTCTACAATTATTGTTTCGTAAGCCATTCGTACGACCTCCTAGTTAGCTTTTTTTGCTTGCCTCATACAACACTTGGTACTCCAAACGTACTCCTTTTTACGATCTTCAGAAATCTCTTAATCTTGTATTTGCAATAATTGTGCCAACCCAGTAAAAAACATAAAAACCCTCCAGGCAAACAAATTTGCTCGCTGGAGGGTTCTGTACATGTATGGAATTAGATACAAACCACGATACTTATTCGTATTTTAGTGCGTAAAGCATACAAATGACAGTGAACTCGTTCAGCTAAAGCTGAACATCGAGACTTCGGTGGGGGACTCTACCCCCACCGAAGCAAAATAAGGAACACCCACTTATAGAAGTGGGTGTCTTTGAATTAATTAATATCCTTGTTAGCTTATCCGATGACTAACTGCCGCGACAGTTGGGCTACTATTATTCAATACCATACCGATGTAACTTATCATAAAACACCCGTCTAGAAAATCCCAATGCTTTCATGGCTTTAGTCCGGTTATTGTTATAAGTGTCCAAGGCTGATAGAATCAGTTCCTTTTCCACCCTAGCGACAATCTCCTTTACAGCGTAAGGTTTATCCTTAAATCTTACCTGATTATCATTAGTGGGAATTATATAAGCAGGTAAGTGTTGAATTTCAATGGACATGCTGCTACACACTATGCTTGCATGTTCTAGTACATTTTGTAATTCCCGAATGTTCCCGGGCCAGTTATACTCCTGAAAAACCCTTGCTACTTGGGAAGAAAGTGTCAACTCATGACCAACTTCTCGTGAGAACTGAACAAGAAATGTTTTAGCCAGTACCAATATGTCATCTTTGCGCTCGCGTAAAGGGGTCAGATTGAGAGGAACGATATTTAACCGATAGTACAAATCACGCCGGAAGGTGCCTTTTTCGATCATGCTTTCTAAATCTCGGTTAGTAGCTGCGATCACTCGTATATCGACCTTGACAGTCTTTGTCCCGCCTACCCGTTCAAACTCCTTTTCTTGCAAGACTCGTAATAATTTAGCTTGCATGGTGAGGCTCATATCTCCGATTTCATCCAGAAAAATAGTACCGCTATGGGCTAATTCAAACTTACCAAGCTTGCCTCCCTTTTTAGCCCCCGTAAAAGCACCGTCTTCATACCCGAACAATTCACTTTCCAGCAAATTCTCAGGTATGGCGGCACAATTCACCTTAATCATGGGCATATCCTTACGTCGACTACTATAATGAATGGCCCTGGCTAATACTTCTTTGCCAACACCACTTTCACCGAGGATCAACACTGTACTATTTGTACGCGCTACCTTAGCTGCTAGCACTAGAGTTTCCTTCAATTGGCTGTTTTGTCCCACATATTCCTTGAAAGACAGAGGCAGTTGTTCCCATTGCTCTAACTGCTCTTTCAAATAGTCAGCAACTCCCTTTGTTTGCTGCAACTCACGGTTTAGTTCAACAACTTCAGTTATGTTCTTAAAAATAGAAATACAGCCAATCTTTTTTTTGCCATTATATAAAAGAAATACACTTCCTATCACATTTATACCTAGGGAATCCAAATAGTCTTCGCCTTTTTGGGAGTTTCCAGTACGAAGTACGTTGATTGCCGCGGCTTTAGGTTCTATTTTGTCCAGCCTGCGTCCTAACACTTTCGCTACGGGCACCCCTAAAATCCTTGCATAGGCCTCGTTCGCATATACAATAGTCGTATCGGTATCTATTACCAGTACCACATCATGAATGTTGTTCAGGATTTCGAATAATAGTTCTCGATCCCAGCGAGGAAAATCGCTGGTTGTGACCGCATGTGTAGCACTCATGCTTATCCCCCATTTACTCTATCTTATGTAAACATTATACAAGAGCAAAGCAATTGAAGTAAAGCAAAATCCCTAATATTTCAAATATTCTTAATCTTCTATAATTAATTTAAAAATCTAGACGAGTACCTTTCTTAAGATTTCTCTCCTGATTTATGAAAGGGAGATTTTCGAAGAAAATAATACTATCATTGCGGACGATCCCTAACTTGGTGTTCTTGTATATACAAAACCATACAATCAAGTTGAATCCCCCTTAATCTAAATACCTTTTTCTAAGGTATTCAGATTAAGGGGGATTGACGATGAAATCCTTGTTAAAAACCAGTTTTAGCATTTAATCGTTATATGGGCCAAACCCGACATGACTCTCTCCTTTTTCTCGTTAAAGGCCTCTAAATCACACACTAAAGTGTTTTCCGAGCACACTCTGATAGAACCGGAACAAGTAATCTTATCACCTGGACGGACAACTTCTTCGAAACGCACATTAAGCTTAGCGATCCAACCCTCTTGGCCGATCCAATCAGTGAGCATCGCTGCCATTTGAGCCATAGTTAGCATGCCCTGAGCAATCACGCCTTTTAGACCAGCCTGGCGCGCATAGTTGTCATCAAGGTGAATAGGATTAAAATCTCCTGAAGCCTCGGCGTACTGACGAATTTGCATGTTGCTAGGAACCCACTCTCGGACAGGAAGTTGATCAAATACCTGATAATTCAGCAGATTCTTCATTTGTTTCCCCCTTTGCCGGGGCGATCAATGTGGAACTACTGGAAAACACCAAATCGCCAGCTAAATCTTTACCAGTGGTTTCAATTACCAAAAATGTTATCTTTCCCTGCTTGCCTATGCGTTCATAGACATCCTGAACACGCCGCTTATACATAAAGCTGTCCCCTACCAAGAGCGGGCGATGGTAGGTGATTTTTTGTTCTCCATGGATCATGCCGGGAAGCAATTCAAACCCTGGAATGTTAGCCTGGATCAAAGTTCCAACATATGTCGCCGGCACCCGATCGTCAAACGGAATCCCTATGGCCTCGGCAAACCTATGCACTTCCTCGAGCTTAGTTTTTAATAGGACAGATTCACTCTCCCGGCCAATTAATTCTTTCCAAATCATAGGCATCCGCCCTCCTCTTTAAGCAGATCGATCTTACTATTGAGACCTAGCTTCTGCCTAAGTGCAGCGAGTTTCATCTGGGCAACTTCTAAACGAGGATCAAGAACATTAGCCACCATATACTCGTTTAAAGCTTCATGCAGGTGACCAGCACGTTCATTAAAAATGCCCTCCCCCAAATGCCTCATGGCTAGGCTCTCATGATCCATATCATCCTGGTTATGTCCGATGTGCATATCGATTAGCCTCCTTGCAACAGGCGAAAGGAAAGTTCACATAACCCACTACCGTCAAAATCCTTGCTATAGTCCATATGCAAATTAGTTCCCGCCCTTTCTGCAGCCACTTCATTGGCTGCCAAGCAGAATGTATGGCAATTGTTTATCCCTTTTTCGGCACACATTTTGCCAAGACTGCAGTTAAAACTACGTACTTTCAGGGCGTTGGTAGTTGCTTCAGTGACTGTCCAGGCATCTCGTGGGCGTAGGGTTAATATACCAAGTTCAACATAGCGTTGGAAGACATGGGGAAACCGAATTCCGGTTTGCTGAGCAACACGTTCTATCATGTCGGCAGTTCTATCCCGGAAGGTCTCAGAATCTGCCTCCCTAATTAAAATGCTCATAAACCTCCTTCCCTGTTCTGCCAAAAAATCCTCGGTGGTTTCTCCATCCGTACTGAACAGACTTTTAAGCGGAAATTCTTGAATGACAGTATAGATTAGTTCCTTGGGTAGATCATACACATAATCTTGGCCAGGTTTTATCTTCAACCGACGGTCGGCTGCTACTTCAGTGCTGGGATTTCCTTTGACTTTTTGCAAGACCTTAAAATCCAAAGCCATACTTAACTCCCCTTCATTTTTGTAATTGTCCACAAATCCTTTAAAATGTTAGGAATTGCGCTCTTTTAATTGGACTGCCCTTTCCTCTCTGAACTTCTGCGCTAACTGCTCGCGGGGCACAAAATTAAGTTGAATCGCATCAGTAGGACAAACCTTAACACAGTCACCACAACCGGAACACTTGTCGAAATAGCGTCCTACAATCCGATATTCACTGGGATCGCTCTCTCTTCCCTTCCAGACCTTCGTGGGGCCGCACACGAAAACAACCGATGGACACACACTTAAACACTTGCAACAGTTCAAAGGATCTTTACATAAATTATAGTCAAAGCTAATTTGAGCAATCATTTGGTTACCCCCTTTACCAGTTCTCAGCTAATCCAGGCATACTTTGCCTGTCTATTAATTCAATTGCCGCACTTGGGCAAGCCGTCACACAAAGTCCGCAGCCAAAACATTGATCTAGATCAATATAGGCTTTGCTCGTATAGACCTCCAGATTAAGCGCCTTAAACTGACAGCGACCCAAACAACTTTTACATCCTGTGCATTTCTCTCGATCTACCTTGGCCACCGTATGCCCTTTTAACAAAAATTTAAAGTCATAGTCAATCCGGTTACGTACCGCGACACACCCGGGATACTCGCATTGGCACAGTCCCCCGATATAAGGCGTACCAAATACATCAACCGTCTGGACGCGCCCTTCTTTGTGGTTCATTATGGCCCATTCTTTAGCCTCCTCTGGGGTGACAAACTCTACCCCACCATGATACGTCTCAGGCCAACGTTCCCACTTGTACATACCGGGGCCGATGCCCATACACGTAAAATTTTCTTCATCAGGCATACCCCTTTGCACTCGACGACAGCCGCACGTCATTTTAGCTAAGGGATAGGCTATGTCCAAAATCTGTAAATACTCATCTAACGTGACAACCTGTCCGAAATGAGTTTGGTAGGCATGCTCTAAGGCATCTCGTTTAATTTCGTCTTCCCATTCTTGGTCCCCACTGATGCGAGCTTTTACTAACTCTGCTACCACTCCCGCACCCATTCCCGCTGCCTGTGGATCAGCATCTGCACCCGCAGCTTCTTTGCCTTCTTTGCGCACTTTATAAAGGCGCCGAGCATAGTTTTCCGGATTGAGATACCATTTCTCCCCGTTACCATATTTTTCACATACCCAACACATTCTGTGATACCTCCTTATTCTTTGCCTGAAAACATCCATTTCCAATTGAGCTTAACCAGTGGACTTTCCGTCCATTTTCACTTCCTTATGCGAACAATGCTAGATACCGCTCCTATCCATCACCTCCACCACTAATAGATCAAACTACGTTTTTCCCTCAAGAAATTGGATTCTGAATATATCGCCCCAAAGTTGACGTTAACTTTATCCATATCAAATGAGCCCGCTGGAAGTAACTACACATGTATGGAATCAGATACAAAACCGCCATTCCTTAACTGTATTTCTGTGCGCAAAGCATACACGTGATAGTTTACAATCATTGAGGCGCTTTGCATGTTTTCACTTATCTGATATTTTGGTAACTTCCTTTTTTTTAGCATAGAAGCTCACCTTGGCATGCCGTACTCTATAATGATTTTAGAGATAATCTCGCGTTGAAACCGAAACCTTTAACGAATCAGGCCTTCGTTTCTAAATGTATTTGCAATTTTTATGCCAGCCGCCTCTTATTATCCCCGCTTTGGAAGAACGAGAAAGACATTTCAACCCCGTTGTATGCTTAAT
This sequence comes from Peptococcaceae bacterium BRH_c23, assembly GCA_000961805.1. The sequence goes on from LADV01000161.1 coordinate 13,851, forward strand.
GGCCAAGAAAAAAGCGCTCCTTCAACAGAGTCAAAGAGAGCGCCAGAATCTGAAAAGGGCTCGTTATTAATCTAACTTACCCTTTTATATCTTCTTGAGCAGGGGCTGGAGCACCAGCAAGCTTACCCAGCACCTTGACAATCCCATAAATACCAGCAATAAAACAAGCCCCACCAATCAGTTCAATTCCTATCCACTGGTTCACATTGGTGCAATTACTATGCCATATTGTTATTCAGTTTTATAACTTTTCTATATATCTATAATAAACTGAAAATTCTTTATAAAATTGTATTTTAGATTAATAATGTAATGATTTAATTAATACCCCCATTCTGAGTGATATTCCATTATGTCTCAATTGGATACGCAAGTGTACATTAACCATACAGTCCTATTGACTCCCCAGTGACTAACATTGTTTAATGGGTAACACCCTTGTGAAGCTTAAATTTTGATAAAAAGCTTGGTAAGTGAACTCGTTCAACTAAAGTTGAACATCGAGACTTCGGTGACGTAAGTCTCCAGTGGAGACTTACGCCGAAGGGGCTGAACCCTTGAAAATACTTTCACGCTGTAGTATGGAAAAAATAAACATATAGACACCCTCTGCACGAGGGTGTCTATATGTTTATTTTAACTATTTTTCCACAATAATGCTCATTTTGACTTGGTTAAACGTGGTAAATCCCAAAACTCCTTCTTGAGCGGGACTTCATAAGTAATCTTCGTATATTGTTCCTTGTCATAGGTTTGACCTCTGAGAAGGTCTACCAAAAAACGTTCACCATTAATTTTATTTTCTATGACAACCATGCGACTAGGATTGCTCTGTGGTCTTTCCAAAATAAATTCTCCTTATCTAACTCAAAGTTGGATTAGCTTAAGATTTATACTCTCTGTACAATTCGATGAATACTAAGCGATTCCTTCTTATGCACTGAAATTCGCAGGCAGATCATACAGTAATACATCCACTATATCATTGCCCATCTGAAAATAATATATAACATAGTCACTACCCAATTAGGATTCCCAATCACAAAGCGTTCGTTTATTTAGTCGGGTAATTTCGCAAGTAATTTTTTGTTTCCAACAATAACTAAGACATCCCGTTCCTCAATCACTGTATTTGCCCCTGGAGCAACAATAATATCGTCCTCATTCCTTTTGATTGCTATCACATTGATTCCATAAACTGCTCTTAAGTCTAATTCTCCGAGTGATTTATTGACAAATTGGGCAGAAGCAACGATTTCAAAAATGCTAAACTTCGGTGACAATTCGATATAATCCATGACATTAGAGGTTACTAAGTTGTGGGCTAGGCGAATTCCCATATCCTGTTCTGGATAAATAACTTTGTCTGCTCCGATTTTTTCTAAGACCTTCCCGTGTTGAGAGGACTGAGCTTTAGCGACAACATAGGGAGTTCCCATTTCTTTAAGCATAAGAGTGATCAGTATATTCGCTTCAAGGTCATCCCCCATAGCGACAACTGCTACATCTAAATTCCTTACTCCTAAAGCCCGGAGCGTCTCCTCCTCACGTGCATCGGCCTGAACAGCCTGGGTTACATCATTCATGACGGAATGAACAGCACTTTCGTTTTTATCAATGGCTAAGACATCATGACCCAACTCGCTGATGGTTATAGCCACACTTTTTCCGAATCGCCCTAAACCAATAACCACAAATTGTTTGCGCACTAATTTATCCCCCTATCCAATCATAATTCGTTCTTCTGGATATTTAATCTGCCCCACTCTCCCGACAAAATCGTTGAAATGATGGCTATTTTGCCGACTAGGGAAAGACGGGGAGTAACAGACATGCCTAAACTAGATTATTATATCATAAACTCGATGCCGGACATGACACAAAGAAGCTGGTTCAAATCTTAATTTATTTATCCAAAGGTAAATATGTAATCGTTCGATCTATCTATTTCCACAATCGCTTAATTTTATCTCTACATAATCAATTCTAAGGCACCCGCTTTAAAAAATGGGTGTTCCTTATTTTGCTCCATTGACTACATTACAAGAATGAAAAAGCAGTCTGAATAGCAATACTAAGCATCTCCAAAAGTTTAGAAATAAAACAACCCTACCTTCAAACCTTGAAAGTAGGGTTGCTTTAATAGGATAAGTTAACATTAGTCTTCATCTTTTTAGAAAAAATGGATTACAAACGTACTGATAAAATGACAAAACAGTGGTTATACTTTATTTTGTAGATACAATTATCCATAACAATTAATTAAAGAGGTGTTGTTTATAATGTTTAATGACAAGATTTTGACATGTAGGGACTGCGGCCAGGAATTTGTCTTTTCGGCCTCTGAACAAGAATTTTACGCTGAAAAGGGATTTACCAACGAACCTGGAAGGTGCGCAGAATGCCGCGCTGCTAAAAAAGCACAGACTCGAAATTCTGGCGGCGGATATAACAATAACCGTCAAGATCGCGAAATGTTCCCCGCTACATGCGCGACATGTGGTGTAGAAACAACCGTACCTTTCCGCCCAACGGGTGATAGACCAGTTTATTGTCGGGACTGCTTCCAACCCGCTCCACGCAATAATTGGTAACCCCCCCTTAAAACACCGACCTCCCCATCTTATGGATGAGGGGGTTTTATTTTCTATTCAGCACAGGAAAAAATGTTGAGGTATTCACCATAACCTTCTTGTTCTAGTTCTTCTTTAGGAATAAACCTTAGAGCAGCAGAATTAATGCAGTATCGCAAGCCAGTAGGAATTGGACCATCCTTAAAAACATGTCCGAGGTGAGCCTCCGACTTTGTACAAACAACTTCAGTCCGACTCATAAAATGACTCCGATCATGCCTTTCTTGAATATTTCCCGGTAAAAGAGGTTTTGAAAAACTTGGCCATCCACAACCAGCATCGAATTTGTCCTGTGAACTGAAAAGAGGCTCTCCAGATATTAGATCGACGTAAATACCTTCTCTTTCATTATCCCAATACTCATTCTTAAAGGCTGGTTCGGTACCGCGTTCTTGTGTTACTTGGTATTGGATCTCAGTTAATTTAGACCTTAGAAGCTCTTTCTCTTTTTTTCTCTTTTTTCGGTTATTTCTCTCATTATAGTCCTTTTGAATAGCGCTTTCTTCTTTTTCCATATCCCAGTATACTTTAAGAAAATCATCCCGCCCTGATCCTTGACGGTACGCACCGTATCTTAAAGGAAATTTACTATGATACCTTTGATGGTATTCCTCTGCAGGATAAAAAGTTGCAGCGGGTAATATTTTAGTGACAATAGGATCCTTAAATCTAGCGCTTTTTTCGAGGATCTCCTTAGATTTTAGTGCTTGTAGGCTCTGCTCCTCATTATGATAAAAAATTACTGTTTGGTAAGCTTCACCTTGATCTAAAAATTGTCCAACAGGGTCTGTCGGGTCAATCTGACGCCAGTAAATTTTTAACAGTTCGGTGTACGGAACCAAAACCGGATCAAAAGTGACCTCCACTGCCTCAAAATGTCCAGTCTTTTTAGAGCAAACATCCTCATAGGTTGGATTCTCCAAATTTCCCCCAGTATATCCTGACACCACTTTAATAACCCCAGGCAATTCCTCAAACGGTTTCACCATACACCAGAAACAGCCTCCCGCAAAGGTAGCAAGTTGGTATCCGTTATTATCCACGTTCTTCCCTCATTCTCTCGATTTAGTGCACTCATGGCAGTTACTCTAACACTAATTTTTACCCGATTTATGAAGTTCTACGTACCTACATGATAATTTTCTTCTCCATTATCTGTTATTAGAAAAGGTTCTGTCATGATCATTTTATTACTAATAATATATATATTACACCATAAATAGATTCCATATATTATTATCTGAAATAAAAGATAATTATACTGCCACTGTGGGAAATGTTTACTTTACATTCTTAATATTTATGAGATAATTAAGACAATTAATGAATGGTAATTCATATTACTATTTATAAAGAGAGGTGTGAGAGTTATGTCCCTATTATTCAATCCGCAAAACTATGACAGCCCACAGGCAGATCGGCAATCTAGGGAAGTTATGGAAAAAACCATCCAATTCTTCGAGGACAAAGGTCTGGCAAGCATCAAAGAAGATGATCAAGCAAACCGCTGGTATACTGATTTCTTGAAATTCATCAAAGCAGAACGTATTTTTTCTACCTTGTTAACCCCTTCGGGATACGGTGCCCCGGACTCAAGGTTTGATCTGAGCCGCGTCTGTGAATTTAATGAAATTACCGCCTTTTATTCCTTAGCATATCAATACGCCTACCAGGTTAGCGTTCTCGGACTTGGCCCTATTTGGATGGGAGATAATGAGAAGGTCAAACACATAACTGCCCAAAAGTTGATCGACGGGGGGATTTTTGCTTTTGGTTTGTCCGAAAAAGCCCACGGTGCTGACCTTTACAGCAATGAAATGGCCTTGTCCCCAACCGACGATGGCAACTATCTAGCTAACGGCGGAAAATACTATATCGGCAACGCCAATGTAGCCGCCCTAGTTTCCACCTTCGCACGTTATAAAGATTCCAAGGATTATGTCTTTTTCGTTGTTGACAGCCAACATCGCAACTATAAATTAATTAAAAAAATCTCCACCTCTGGGGTCCGTCCAGCTTATGTAGGAGATTATGACCTTATTGATTACCCCATAACGTCTGACGAAATTCTTTCTAGTGGCCCTTTAGCTTGGGATTCAGCTCTTTCCACCATCAACATAGGGAAATTTCAATTGGGTTTTGCGTCCATCGGAATTTCTACTCATGCCTATTACGAAGCTCTGAATCATGCTTCAAATCGAGAATTATATGGTAAAAAAGTCACAGATTTTCCCCATATCCAGAAGATCTTTACTGAATCCTATGCTCGACTGATTGCCATGAAACTGTATGCTCTGAGAAGTTTAGATTATTTTCGTTCTGCTTCTGACGATGATCGGCGCTATTTGCTTTTTAACCCCATTCAAAAAATGAAAGTAACAACCCAAGGCATGAAAATTATCGAAATGCTTCTCGATGCTATTGCTGCTAAAGGGTTTGAACAGGACACATATTTCGAGACCGCCATTCGTGACATAGGCATGATCCCCCGCTTGGAAGGAACGACCCATGTTAATATTGCCCTCGTCATTAAATTCATGAACAACTATTTCTTTAGTCCCGCAGAGTTCCCAGTAATCCCTAAGCGTGATGACCCTGCTGACGATAGTTACCTTTTCCGTCAGAAAGCGGGAAAACTCGCCTCTGTCCGGTTCCCTGACTATTGCCTAGCCTATGAAGGACTTCAAGTCCCCAATGTAGCAGTCTTCAAAGAACAAATCGAACTCTTCCGTTCCTTCATAGAACAAGCCCGTCCGAATCCTGAACAACTCAAGAATATTGATTATATGCTCGCGCTAGGTGAAATGTTTACCTTGATCGTATATGCTCAGCTGATTCTCGAGAATTCCAAAATCCATTCCATCTCTCCGGCTTTGCTCGATGAGATCTTTAACTTCCTCGTTCGGGACTTCGCTCAATTTGCTTTAACTCAACTTTCCAATTACAGTAATTCTGAGCAACAAGAAGAATTCCTAAAATCTATGCTGAAAAAGCCCATCCTGAACCCTGTAACTGTCCAGTCCCTATGGGAAAATGAAGTGAAGCCTTTACAAGGCACCTATCAAAACACTTAACCTTAGCACTATAATCGCGACCTCTAAGCACCTTTGGATTTACTTCCAAAGGTGCGTTCTTTACTATACTTTACTATACTTTACTATACTTTACTATACTT
>LADV01000203.1 GCA_000961805.1 Peptococcaceae bacterium BRH_c23
GCAACCGATAGTGCAAGCTATGAGGTGCTAATTCCAACAGAACCATAGGTTCTGAGAGATGAGAGTAGCGTGTTAAATATCATAACGGCCGCTTCTCTTGAAGTGGGTCGTTTTTTATTTACCAACCACCTCAATAGTCCTCTCTCAATTCAAACGATCCCTGTATGATCCCACAAACCAAAAAAACTAGGAGGAATTATCATGACTGAAAAGCGACAACTAGGTATTGAAACAATTTCCTTACACGGAGGGCAAAGCCCAGATTCAGCAACCAATTCGCGTGCCGTTCCTATCTACCAGACCTCCTCCTTCGTCTTCAACGACACTGATCATGCTGCTAATTTATTTGCCTTAAAAGAACCTGGCAATATTTACACTCGAATTATGAATCCTACTCAAGACGTCTTTGAACAACGCATTGCACTTCTTGAAGGGGGAGTTGGAGCGCTTGCAACTGCATCCGGCCAAGCAGCTATTACCTACGCACTTTTAAACATCGTCCAAGCAGGGGATGAAATTGTCGCCTCCAGTTCCCTTTACGGAGGCACTTACACCTTATTCGCCTACACATTTGCTAAACTTGGAATCAAAGTTCACTTTGTAGACGTCGACAAACCAGAAGAATTCCGCTCAAAAATCACAGATAAGACAAAAGCCTTGTATACTGAAACCATCGGAAATCCGCTCATCAATGTTGCCGATCTAGAAACGATTGCTCAAATTGCTCATGAAAACGGCCTTCCCCTGATCGTAGACAATACCTTTGCCTCACCCTACTTGTGCCGTCCAATCGAGCACGGAGCGGACATTGTGGTGCATTCTGCCACCAAATTTATAGGTGGCCATGGTACTTCGATAGGAGGAGTCATTGTCGACTCTGGGAAATTCGACTGGAACAACGGTAAGTTCCTAGGACTCAGTCAACCAGATCCGAGCTACCACGGCATAATTTTTACAGAAGCCTGTGGTAATGCTGCTTATATTATCAAAGCGAGAGTATCCCTTTTGCGCGACACTGGTGCAGCCCTTTCCCCTTTTAACTCCTTTTTGTTCTTACAAGGATTAGAAACGCTTCCCTTACGCATGGAACGCCATGTTGCCAATGCTCAAAAAGTTGCAGAATTCCTTGACCAGCACGACTTAGTGACTTGGGTTAACTATCCAGGGCTTGCCAAGAGTCCTTATCACACCCTCGCTAAAAAATATTTACCCCTGGGATCTGGAGCAATCTTCACCTTTGGTCTTAAAGGTGGTCTCAACGAAGGCAAAAAGTTCATTAACAGTCTCCAACTGTTTTCTCATTTGGCAAACGTGGGGGATGCCAAATCCTTAGTCATTCATCCGGCCAGTACCACCCATCAACAACTCGATGAGGCTTCACAACGCCTTGCAGGGGTATCCCCTGATATGATTCGTCTTTCCATCGGAATAGAAACCATTGATGATCTCCTATATGATCTGGATCAAGCTCTTCAGGCAAGTCAAGGCGCTTAAGGAGCTAAGAAGCTAAGAAACTTAAACTTGAGTAACCTTGCGCAATATCTGTTCACACAGTCTTGGCAGCAAAAAAAATGGGAGAATCGATGTGCGCTAGTTGGATCTCGAATATCGGACTTCGTGCATCGAACCTCAACCTCGAAAAGGGAGTTTAGATACATGCCTATCAAAATACCTGAAAATTTACCTGCTTTAGAGATTTTAAATCAGGAAAACATCTTTGTGATGGGAGAAGAACGCGCCTTTCACCAAGATATCCGTCCCTTAAAAATTGTGATACTCAACCTCATGCCTCGCAAGGAAACAACCGAAATACAACTCTTGAGATTGCTCGGAAATTCCCCTTTGCAAGTTGAAATTGTGCTTTTGCGTATTGATTCTCATGTTTCTAAAAATACTGCGCAGGAACATTTAGATTCCTTTTACAAAAGCTTTAGTGAGGTCAAAGGGCAAAAATTCGATGGCATGATCATCACTGGGGCACCAGTAGAGCATCTGGAATTTGAGGAAGTCTCCTACTGGGAAGAATTTAAAACTATCATGGAATGGACAAAAACTCATGTAACCTCCACCTTCCATATCTGCTGGGGGGCTCAGGCAGGGCTGTATCACCATTATGGAATTCCAAAATACCCTCTCTCTGAGAAGATGTTTGGAATCTTTAAGCACAATGTGAACAAGCGCAGCTTAAACGGCATGCAACTGCTGCGCGGTTTTGACGATGAATTCTTCGTCCCCCACTCTCGCCATACGGAAGTCAAGCGCAGCGACCTTGAAACACACCCCGAATTAGAGATTTTATCGGAGTCTGATGAAGCGGGGCTTTACATTGTGGTTTCTAAAGACGGACGACAAGTGTTCGTAACGGGGCATTCGGAGTACGATACGTTAACTTTGAAAGAGGAATACGATCGGGACATCGCCAAAGGGCTTGCCATTGCACTTCCGAAAGGCTATTTTCCTAATGATGACCCTACTAAAACGCCAATCCATAATTGGCGCTCTCATACAAGCTTGCTATTTCAAAACTGGTTAAATTACTTTGTCTATCAGGAGACTCCTTATGATTTAGGAGCCCGCTAACTTAATCGATTCAAGTGAACTCAACCCAAAAGAAAGCTACCGATACAGCATACTATCGGTAGCTTTCTAGTATTTACGCTATCCTAATCCTCGCTAAATTGGACGTAATAGTTCTTGTAATATAAGGGAAAGCTAATTTTAGGGCTTCTCTATACGGAGTCGCTTCCAAAATTGGTGCCACGGCCATTTTTCCAATCAAACCCAAAGATGCAATTGCTACCTTTATATCTCACCTTGTGTTTGGAACGACGAAAATTACTATCGCAGCTAATTTAGGAGACAGCCGTTTATTCAAGCCAGATAATTTGACGTTAGAAATTGATGAACCGCAAAGTTTATTTTCTAAAACTAAAGAGAAAAACAGTATTTTACAAACGCTCAAATTTTTAACAAAGAACAACCTAGCGCGGTATGATGAAGACTCTCGTAGGTTCGAATCCCACTCTTCACCAGTTACATAGAGCATAAGCAAGGGATTCTCGCCTTATAGGTAAGAATCCTTGCATTCTTTGCCGCACAGGAAAAAGAACATACGCCATGCCATGCAGATCGGTAAATTGCCATATCCCATCTCCACATATTTCATGATGGAAGCTTGGGCTGCTTTATCAAAGTTAACGCCATCCGCGCCATAAATCGACTTCTCTCCATGTTAGAAAATTCACTACCTCAGCTAAACCGTAAATTAGTCTTCGGCTTGGCCTTCTATATCATACCTGCGTAGTTTTTCATAGAAGGCGCGACGCGAAATACCTAATTCTCTAATAGCTGTGCTACGGTTGTTATTGCTGTTCGCCAAAGCCGCAACCATTAAGTCTCGTTCAACTTTGGCTACAGCTTCTTTTAAATCATAAGGCCTTTCTTGGATCTGTTGACATTCAATATTGATCGGACGCAAATAATCCGGGAGATGCTGGCCTTCAATTTGCGTTCCGCTTCGAACAATACTGGCGTGTTCCAATACATTTTGTAATTCTCTAACATTGCCGGGCCAGTCATGAGCCTTCAGAATCCTTATCACTTGTGGAGAAAGGGTTAACTCTTGGTTTACTTCCTCCAAATATTGAGCAAGGAACTTTTTGGCAAGAGTAAGGAGATCATCCATACGTTCACGTAACGGCAATAGGTATAGCGGCACAATATTAAGTCGATAATACAAATCACGACGGAAAGTCCCTTCGTCCATCATCTTTTCCAAATTACGGTTTGTTGCCGTAATCACTCTTATATTCAGACTTATGGTCTTGGTGCCTCCAACCCGTTCTAATTCTCTTTCCTGTAGTACTCTCAACAGCTTAGCCTGCATATTAATGCTCATATCACCGATTTCATCCAAAAAAATGGTACCACCGTGAGCCAGTTCAAATTTCCCTAGCTTGCCACCCTTTTTTGCCCCAGTAAAAGCCCCATCCTCAAACCCGAACAACTCGCTTTCCAGCAAAGCCTCAGGTATAGCCGCACAGTTAACTTTAATCAAAGGTTTATCCTTCCGCCGGCTGGAATTATGAATGGCCCTGGCTAAAACTTCCTTACCGACTCCGCTTTCACCCAAGATTAGTACTGTACTATCAGTTCGAGCCACTTTTGCCGCTAACCCCAAGGTTTCCCTCAAACGACTGTTCTGCCCTACATATTCTTTAAAGGACAAAGGCAACTGCGTCTGCTGATTTAACTGATCCTGCAAATAGTCAGCTACTCCCTTAGTCTGTTGTAATTCCCTGCTCAACTCTACAACTTTAGTTATGTTATTGAAAATTGCAACACAGCCTACGACCTGGTCCCCTTCAAAAAGCGGAAACGAACGTCCAATTACATCAATACCGACTGAGGAAAGATTGTCCCGCTCGTTACTGGCTTTTCCTGAGCGCAATACTTTGATAGCCAGACATTCTGGCTCGATCAAATCTAGCCTGCGCCCCAAGACCTTCTGAACCGGTACTCCTAAAATCTTAGCGTAAGACTCATTGGCATAAACAATCGTGGTATCTGAATCAAGAACCATTACAACGTCTTCAATGTTATCGAGGATCTTAAATAAAAGCCCTTGATCCCATTGCTTGATAACATCTGTAGTTATAGCGTAAGATCCGATGCTCATCCTTTTTCCCCCAATATGTTGTATGTTGTATATTTTGTATACATCATATCAGAAAAAACCAGTCAAACCTCCTTTAATCTCCGAAAGGGATAAATTGACCGTTGAACGGTAGTAACAAGGTTTTTAACAGGGTACAGTCGCTGCACGCATCCGATGCTCGAGGCTCAATGCTCGATGTCCGAAGCACAAAGTAGAATGATTTAATGCACAATGTTAATTATGCATTAATATTATTTCCTCTAAAGCTATCCTTGGTCTTAAACGAGACCTCTGCTGATCCCGTCAATACTTCTTCTCCGTTAGCTTTAGTCACAATAAGGTCACATTTTACGGCATCAGACAGAGCATCTTTAATATAGCCAGAAAAAACTATCCGTTCTCCAACTCGAACCATATTTTTAAACCGGACTTCAAAACTCTTAAGGGTTCCTTCTTCACTTATCCAGTCTGTCAGCATGGCTCCAAGTTGAGCCATAGTCAACATCCCGTGAGCTATTATACCGTCAAATCCTGCTTTTCGGGCAAATGCCTCGTCTAAGTGAATAGGATTAAAATCACCTGAAGCCTCTGCATACTGCCGTAATTGCAGGTCGGTTGGCCACCATTCTCTACTGGGGAGCGAGTCGTTAACCTGATAATCCCAAAGGTGTTTCATCTTTCCTACAGATACCTACCTTCCCTGAAAGTTTGGCTTACGCTTTTCCATAAAAGCCTTCATACCTTCTTTTTGATCCTCGGTGGCGAACAAAATACTGAAGCATCTTTGCTCATACTGCAGTCCTGCTTCCAAGTCCATGTGCAGCCCCTCATTGACGCAAGACTTTGCCATACGTAAAGCAACAGCCCCCTGACTCGCAAAGCGTTTAGCCATTTTTCTGGCTTCCTCGAAAAGTTCTTCAGCGGGAACTACTTTATTGACCAGGCCAATACGAAATGCCTCCTCAGCGCTGATAAAGTCACCGCTAAAAAGTAACTCTTTGGCTCTGCCTGCTCCGACGAGTCTTGGCAAACGCTGGGTTCCTCCGATTCCAGGCAAAATACCTAGTTTAATTTCCGGCAAGCCAAACTTGGCAGAGTCAGCGGCAAGACGTACATCTGCAACTAAGGCTAATTCACATCCACCGCCCAGAGCATAACCTGCAACCGCTGCAATTACCGGTTTGGGCATATTTTCGATAGCGTTAAAAGCACGGTGTGCAGGTTGGTCATCTGTAGCAAAATCAACCGTAGTTGCTGTAGCCATTTGATCGATATCTGCTCCGGCTGCAAACACTTTGTCGCCTCCTGTGATAATGACTACCCGTACAGAATCATTCATGCCCAGTTCCAAAGCGGCTTCGCCTAATTCCCTAATAACCTGACTGTTTAAGGCATTTAACACCTTAGGCCGATTAAGGGTAATTGTTCCAATTCCGTCGTTGATTTGTACTAGGATCGTTTCGTATGGCATTTATCTAATCTCCTTATTTTAGATTTAAATTTCATCCCTATGATCAGAGAAGATCACTGTTGAACTCATTGAAAAAACCTGTTCCCCCGCATGATTGCACCCCGTAGTCTCAACTATAACAAACGTCATTTTGCCAACCTTACCGGACCGTTCAAAAACATCCTTGATCCGACGAGTATAGACTATATTGTCACCGATTGAAACCGATTGAAAATAAACGAATTTTTGTTCACCATGAATTGTTCCGGGTTGAAATAGATCAACCCCTTCAATACTACCTTTCATAAAGGTTCCAAAGAAAGTTGGAGGCACCCGGTTTTCAAAGGGAATACCCACCGTTTCGGCGAACCTGCGAACTACATCTGCCTCGATCTTTACTCTAACTGGTTTGCTTTCCCGACCAATTAAATCTTTGCCAATTATTTTTACCACCTCCCCTTTTGATATTACATACTAAAAAGCATCTTCAGGAATGTCTATTGCTGAGCTGTCCTCCTCTTTAATTACCCTTACTGTTGCCATAACGTCTGGAACAATATTTCTAACATAAAAACGTGCGCTGAAAATTTAAAAAATCTTTTCTCCTTCCAGCCATTCCTTAATGATAAATTTGTGATCCAGGTTATGATAAATAAAGTGGCTAGACAAATTTAACTCCACCTTCTTCCTCAACATCAGAGAAAATTAAACACTTGTAGCGGCTGTTACTTACTTAACTTTCAATAATCGTGCCAACAATAACTATACATAAAAATCCCTCAGGCAAACGTTAAAAAGCCCTGGGGGATTTTAAACTTTGTATAGCTTTGATACAAACAAGCAGGTGCCACTTAGCAAGTATGTATACTAATGATACACACAGTATCTAATCTTAATACTTATAGAAACCTTCTCCGCTCTTCCGACCATGTTTACCTGCTCTGCACATTTGTTTGATTATCTGCGGTGCAGCGTACTGGCTGTCGCTGAATTCATCAGCAAAGTATTCCATAACATGATAGGCAAGATCAATTCCACCAAAATCCAACAGTTCAAACATGCCCATGGGATAGTTGAGTCCAAGCTTTACAGCGGTATCAATGTCTTCAACGGATGCAACTCCTTCCTGCAGGAGGCGGGCAGCCTCAATCAGCTGGGGCATCAAAATCCGATTAGCTATGAATCCTGGGGAATCCTTTTTGACCTCAACCGTTGTCTTGCCGAAAGCGCGGGCTAAATCAGTTGCTTCTGCTATCGTTTCGTCCGAACTCTGCGTTCCACGGATGATTTCCACTAACCGCATAATCTGAGCTGGATTAAAAAAGTGCATACCGCAGACTTTGTCAGGGCGGCCTGAAGCAGTTGCAATTTCCGTGATCGACATGGAAGAAGTATTAGTAGCAAAGATGACCTCAGGCCCGCACACCTTGTTCAGGGTCTGAAACACCTCCTTCTTTAGATCCATCTTCTCTAAAACTACCTCGATTATGAAATCAGCAGCCGCCATATCCTCCAGCGCAGTCGTCTTTTTAAGCCTACCTAAAGTTACCTGTCGTACCTCCTCGGTCATCTTCCCTTTTTCAACAGAGCGCGCCATGAACTTATCCATATTAGCTACGGCACGATCAATAAACGTCATGTCGATATCCCGTAGGATTACATCATATCCTGCCATAGCGGCTATATGAGCAATACCTGTTCCCATAGTTCCAGCGCCAACAACTCCAATTGTGCGAATGTTCATCGTGGATCCTCCTTAAAATTGGTTCTTTTCTCCATCACAACGGCAGATTTAATATTCTTAATCAAGATATTGTTCTACAATTATAGCACTAGCCGGACCGCCGCCACCGCAAAGAGAAGCACACCCAAACCGGACACCGCGACGTCGCATTTCATTGAGCATTGTAACGATCAACCGAGCCCCAGTGCAACTGACTGGATGGCCTAAGGAAATACCTGAACCATTAGCATTAACTTTATCCATGTCCAGGTTTAGTTCTCGGTTAACGGCTAAAAATTGAGACGCAAATGCTTCATTGATCTCCCAGTAGCCAATATCATCGATCTTGAGATTCGCAAACTTCAAGACGCGCTTTACTGCTGGGACGACTCCAATCCCCATAATTTTTGGATCTACAGCCGCTGAAGCAGAGGCAACTATACGTGCCAACGGTTTACATCCAAGTTCCTTGGCCTTGTCCAACGACATGAGAATCAAGGCGGATGCGGCGTCATTCAAGCCGGACGCATTTCCAGCAGTAACGGTTCCCTCTTTATCAAAAGCTGGTTTTAATTTTGCCAAACCTGCTAGGGTTGTGTCAGGCTTGGGATGTTCATCCGTATCAACCCAAATGGATCCCTTCTTAGTTTTTATCTCAACCGGGATGATCTCGTCTTTAAACTTGTTGTCCTTGATTGCCTGACAGGCCCTTTGGTGGCTAAGCAGAGCTAATTCATCCTGTTCCTCGCGAGTAATTTTATACATTTTTGCAAGATTTTCCGCAGTGACTCCCATGTGGTAGTTGTTAAAGGCGTCGATCAATCCGTCGTTAAACATGGCATCAACAATCTGAGCAGATCCCATGCGATATCCATTTCGCGCCCCAGGTAAAAGATAGGGTATACTTGACATACTCTCCGGCCCAACAGCTGCCCCGATATCCGCCTTACCTAATATAATTTCCTGAGATAAAATTTCTGTAGCCCTCATAGAAGATACGCATAGCTGATTAACTGTAACTGCTACTGTCTCAACTGAGCAACCTGTTCCTAACGCGACCTGTCGGGCTGTGTTGGGTTTGCAGCCAGCCTGATTGGAGTGCCCGGCTACTACCTCTTCGATTTGGCCTGGTTCTATCTTAGCTTTGTTCAACGCAGCTTTAAGTGCTATTATCCCTAATTCGACGGCCGAAACGTTTTTCAAAGAACCTAAAAAATCGCCGATGGGGGTACGCATGCCACTGACGATAACAACTTCACGCAAACAAATCTCTCCTTTTCATATATCCTAACTTCGCCAGTCTTGTTTATTAATGACCAAACTGTTTTCATGATATGATAAGTCCTACCAGCAAAACCGAGGTTTGCCGTCTTTTCCCCAAACCTCCTCATTTTCTAAGTTTTCTGACGGTTTTGATTAAACCAATACCCTAAAGCCTTTTCAAATAACCTCTAATATAGAATTCTATTGCAAAAAT
This sequence comes from Peptococcaceae bacterium BRH_c23, assembly GCA_000961805.1. Next base: position 9,308 of record LADV01000203.1, read on the forward strand.
TGTGCCGGACCGCACTAGATAATACTGAGCTCACGCCAAACCTACTCAAGAAATACATCTTTAACCCGTTTTCATCCTTTACTGGTACTGATATTGATATAAAACGAACCTACCCACTTACTGCGCATGTATACTAATGATACACCCACCGCCTTGGGCGTCAAAACTAAGAAAGTAACATCATCCATTCCCGGGTGGCCGCCACATTCAAATCCTACAATGATTACGGCGTCGACCCCTGCCTGTTCTGCCTTTTTGGCAAAACGCACAGCAGGAACTTTGTGGAAAAGTTGGACTAATCTACAAATGTATACTTCGTACACAGACGGAAAAGTAAAAATGTTTACTTTAGATACAAAACAAGGTCTGTATGCTCACTATCGCTTCTAATATTTGATCACGTTTCCCAACCTTAATCCATAATCGTCTACTATTATTAAATAAAATCGGAATTATCTTATTTTTTTATTATTTAGAAATATTGGTGCATTGGTATGGATCTTGCAACATTTATCACTACTTACCCTAAATAACGATAAAGGAAGGGCGGGATGAGGAATTGATGAGATGTTACTTGATTGTTGCTTATACAATGCCGCATATGACTGAGGAGGTTATATTTTGAACTCAAAGTTTCAAGAAGAATACAAACGGAAGTTTATGTCGCTGGAAGATGCGGCTAAATTGATACAATCCGGGGACAAGATTGTGTCAAATCAATGTGCCAGCGAACCGGTTGGTTTACTAAATGCAATCGGTAAACGGGCTATGGCGAAAGAATTTGATGATGTTGAGCACATAGGGTTTGGGCCAACGTTATCGACAGATTGGATAAAACCCGAAGTTTATCCCCACTTTAGGATAAGTACAACGTTCATTTTAACTCCTCCAGTGAGAAAAGCTGTAAATAATGGGTATGCTGATTTTATTCCAGAACATTTGCATAATGTCCCTAATACTTTAACCAATTACCTGCTTAAAGACCTTCCTCCAGGAAAGGCCAAGGTAATATCCAGTGTTACCCCCATGGACAAGCACGGGTATTTCTGTACAGCCACTGCTCCTTTCTATTTTCACGAACCTGCGCGGATGGAGAATACGATGGTAATCCTGGAAGTTAACGAGAATCAACCCCGGGTATTTGGTGATAACTTCATACACATATCGCAGGTTGATTATATTGTTGAAAATAACCAACCGTTATTTACGAATCCAGCGGTGACAGAGAGCACGGCTGAGGATATTGCCATTGCCAATCTATTGCTAGAAATGATTGAGGATGGGTCTACTATACAGTTGGGAATTGGAGGGATGCCTAATTTACTAGGTAAGCTCCTGGCAAATAAACATGATTTAGGAGCCCATACGGAGATGCTGGGAGATGCATATAAATATCTATGGGAATTAGGCGTCTTAAACGGGAAAAAGAAAACACTAAAACCTGAGAAAATATGTGCTTGTTTTGCTATGGGGTCAGTCGAAACGTATCAGTGGATGCACGAGAATCCTGCGGTGGAGATGCGCAGACAAGCTTGGACCAATGATCCATATATAATAGGACAGAATAATAAAATGGTCTCAATAAATCAGGCTCTTTCAGTAGATCTTACTGGTCAGGTGTGTTCTGAAAGCATTGGCCCGATTATGTATAGCGGTACCGGTGGCCAGATGGATTTCACTCTAGGATCACAGCTTTCACCCGGGGGGAAAGGCTTTTTATGCCTTAAATCAACAGCCGTTACAAAGAATGGACGGATTTCAAAAATTGTTCCGTTGTTAAATCACGGCTCAGCGATTACTACTCCACGTCAGGAAGTTAATCACATCGTAACTGAATATGGGGTTGCTCAACTTAGAGGAAAGAATATAAAACAGCGTGCTCAAGAGTTAATTAGTATTGCTCATCCCGATTTTAGAGCCGAACTTCGCGAAGAGGCAAAAAGACTTAATTTGTAACGGTAGTAATCTAGTTCATTTTAACTCCTAAATTTACACTCCTCTTGGCATAATTGGGCCCCCTTTACCCATAGGTATATTTTATACCTATGGGTAAAGGGGGCCCAAGCTGATTCGTTCGATATATTCTAGTATCCTCCAACTATTTCAGCCCAGTTATATCTTCCATTTGTTAAAAAATATCAATGGGCAAAGATGCCTCGCCCGTAAATGACATTCTCAATCTCATTCAAATAACCGATTTGGAAGCCACATAATTATCTCAGGAAATATCACAAATAGTATTACGCATACTATCATAATTAGGACGAAGGGGAAGACCGACTTGTATATATCTCCCATCGTTACATCTTCTGGGACAATTCTTTTCATATAGAATAGACTGAAACCAAAAGGGGGGGTCAAGTATCCAAGCTGCATATTGACAATGAAAAGAACACCGAACCAAACCGGGTCAAACCCTAACGTTTTTATAAGAGGGACAAAAATCGGAACAGTAAGCATTATGATTGCACCAGGATCCAGAAACATACCCAGGATAAATAAGAGAAACATTATTCCTATCAAAATAAGATAAGGTGATAGTGGTAGTAAAGCTATCGACTCTTGTACAAGCTGTATTGCTCCTGTAGATGCATAAAGGGAAGTAAAGGCAGCGCTCCCAAGGATAATCCATACGACCATTCCAGAGAGTTGTAAAGTTTGGTAGCAAGTCTCTTTGATAACTGACCAAGTAAGTTTATGATTAATCGCAGCGCATAGGACACTGCCCAAACTACCGATGGCGGCAGCTTCCGTAGGAGTAGCAACACCCAAAAAAATCGAACCTAAAACTCCAAAAACAAGAAGCAAGGGGAGAATCAATCCGCGTAAAGCTACGAGCTTTTCCCTCATAGAAACTTTCTCTTCAAGTGGGATAGCTGGAGCTAGTTGAGGTTGCAAGAAGGCTTTTATAGCTATATAGGCCATGAATAGAAAGGACATCACTAAACCAGCAACGACCCCTCCGGCGAACAGCCGACCTACAGACTCCGACCCAAAAACCCCATAGATAATCATTAATACACTAGGAGGAATAAGTACTCCCAAAGTTCCCCCTGCACAAATACAACCAATAGCCAAATGTTTGTTGTAACCGCGTTTAAGCATAGCTGGAAGGGCTATAACCCCCATTGATATGGTAGCTGCAGCACTTGTTCCGGTCAAAGCTGCAAATATGGTGCAGACTACAACAGTCCCAATCGCTAAGCCTCCTCTAACGCCGCCCAACCATTTATACATTAACTCATAGGCATCTTCGGCTATGCCTGAGCGCTGGAGAATTACTCCCATAAAGATGAACAAAGGTATAGCAATAATAACAAAATTTTCCATTACTCCATAGGCGTTACCGGCAATAGCAGCTAAGGATCTGGGACCCAACAGGAAATAGGAAAATATAGTAGCAAGTCCTCCCATGATGAAAGCTAGCGGCAATCCTGAAATAAGAAGTACAATAAGCAAAGCAAACAAAAGAAGTGAAACGAAACCAACGCTCATTATCTCTCTTCCCCCTTAACTAAAGTGGTGACGTCTCGGGCGAATTTAGCAATCCCCTGAAGGAGTAGGAGAAAAGCCCCTATGGGCAGCATAATTTTTATCGGATAGAGAGGCGGACCCCATATGCTTGAAGAATGTTCCATAATTCTTATAGAGTACAAAGCCCTTTCCCCTCCTTTAAAGATTAGCGCTACGCAAAAGGCAGCGAAAACCCCAAACGTAATTATGTCTATAAAAGCTTGTTGCCTTCTGGAGAGACGATTGTAAACCAAATCCATATTTACATGTCCTTTGATCGATAAAATGTAGGCCGCACCAAGTACAATGTAGGTGCCAAACAACATGCCCGAAGCTTCATGGACCCAAATAGTGGGGGCATTTAATACATATCTTGCTATTACTTCATAACCAATTATTAGGTTCAGCACAATTATTAATAAAGAAATGAATTTTCCTGAACACTCACTAACAAGATCAATGTAATGCAAAATTATTCTCAATTGTGCACCTCCGTTATTAACTAATGTTAATATCGAGGGGAGCGGTGGATACACCCCTCCCCCCGACTAATCAACTTCTTACCAGGACAACTCACCAAATTTTGGTGAGACGTTTTTGGCATCTAATCTTTCCTTGTGAAATTCCTTAAGCATGGTTATTACTTTTGCGTTAACTGGGTTTTTTGCTGCTATTTTATCCCATACTGTTGACGAAATTTCCTGCGCTTTTGCTTGATCTTCTTCAGATAATGTGTTCACCGTAACGCCAAATTTATCAACCATACTATCAAGCGCTCTACTGTACATAGCCCGAGTTTGCTCTTCAGTTGCCCTACTACCATTTATAACAGCTGCTTCAATGGCCTTTCTTTGTCCAGGAGTGAACTTATTCCACACATCTAAGTTAAAATATATACTGTTCCATGCTCCCTGTATTGGATCAGGCAGCATGTAATTTTTTAAGACCTCCGGAAACTTCATCTCATACATTGGCCCTGCGTCACCCCAACTAACTCCATCTATGACACCAGTAGACAAGGCTGTGTATAGCTCAGACCCTGGTATACTAACAACTGAGCTTCCAGCCGCGGTCTCAAACATACTCATTCCGCCAATAGACCTTAATTTCATCCCTTTTAAATCAGCAAACTGTTTAACCGGTTTTTTAGTCATTAAGCCGACGTTATAAGTTTCAACGGGAATTACGTAAATTTTTTGCTTAGCATATTCTTGCCGCAGTATATCCAGAAATCCTCTTTGCCACATGAAAATCCAGGCTTCATGTAAATTTTTATAGCCGTAGGGTAAACCTGAGGCGATTTCGCTTACTGGTATTACACCTGCAAATAGGCCTTCTGGAAGCAATGCCATATCAAGTCCTCCTGAAGTTAAGCCATTAAGCATTTCTGGCACCGGCATCAGTACCCCTGCAGAGTACGGCGTGATCTTGACTGTCCCATTAGTCTCTTTCTCTATTAGTTTAATAGTAGGACCCAGAGTACGCTCTAACTGTTCCCCAGAGAGGTGAGATTGCAATTTCAGATTAACTACCGGAGCAGAAGCTTCAATTGTTGACGTAGGATTAGAGTTTTGGGATACTGTTGGTTTTTGTGCCATGCAGCCAACCAGGCTCATAGCTAATAACAATACTAACGAAATTGACAACACTTTTTTCTTCATTCTAAATTCTCCTTTTTTTAAGGGATTTATCTTTCCATTACAGAATTTCTAAACCTGTAGCCATATATAATTCTTTGGCCTATTATGTTTCTCCCCCTCCAAAGATTACCTTCCTGCAAATTCAGGCATTCTCCATCCTTTAATCACCTCAATTGCACCGCGGCCTTTGATCATATAAGGAATTACGCTTTCCTGAGCAAAAATGGACTGGTCATGTTTACTTCAATAATTCCCCTCCTCAATTTGAATTATTTTAAGAATAATCACATTATTCATTGTCATTGCAATAATTATGCCAAATATTCTAAGATAAAAATAGTTTCCTAAAGACGTATTTATGTACCTGCGTACTTATCCGAATGTATATATTGAATACATATTAATCGTTGCAGCTGTCTACAAAGAATACAACCCCAAATGGTATTGATCTCTAGTATTTCAACTTGAGGTGCAAAGTAACTGTCCTCCATCGACAACTAAAGTGTGTCCTGTCATAAAAGAAGATGCCGACGATGCCAACAGTAAGGCAGCGCCATCTATATCCTCCACCTCACCGACTCGGGGAATAGGATGACTTTCAACCATCTCCGACCCTTTCGTCCCTTCCCAAAGAACCTGACTAAACTTTGTTCTGATTAGACCGGGAGCAAGGGCATTTACCCTTATACCATCAGCTCCCCACTCTCTTGCTAAGCTGCGGGTAAGGTGTATTAGACCAGCTTTAGAAACGTTATAGGCATTTACACCCGTGGAGGCAATAAATCCCCCTACCGAAGCAACATTGATAATCACACCTCCATGAGTCTTCATCCACGCCTGGTAAACTAATTGTGAAAGAAAAAGAGCTGACTTTAAATTGACCTCAATAACTTTATCCCACGCCTGTTCAGTTAAATCAGCTAAAGGTCCATAACCGGGATTTCCACCTGCGTTATTAACCAGGATATCTATCTGTCCTGCCCAATCCATGGTCGCCTCAACTAATTTTTTTCTATCTTCAGGCACTAATACATTAGCTACTATTTTCCTAAAACATTTTGCTCGTTTTTAAGGTAGGGGGACACACCACTTTCAGGGAGTGTCTCCAATGATCTGATTCTTTCCACTGATTCATTTACCCCTTCAGGCTTACGGCTGCAGATAACCACCTTAGCCCCCGCCATTAAGTAAACACCAGCAATTTCCTCCCCAATACCCCGACTTGCGCCAGTAATTATAGCAACCTTTCCTGCCAACGAAAACATAGAATCTATGGATTTAGCCACTTTCACAATCCCTCCTCTGTCAAAGAACTTCTCTCTCTTTTCTATCTGATCGTCCTACAGCAAATATTTATGGGTTAAGGACTACCTTTATGGCCCCATCCAGTCTCTTTTCAAAAAGTTCATACCCTTTCGAGGCCTCTGTCAGAGGAAAACGGTGAGTAATTAAGGGAGTAAGATCCAGTTTGCCGGCCTGAATTAGGCTTATCAATCTCTTAGTATGAATGAAATTGCCAAGTCCAGTTTGAATCGTAATATTCTTTAATAAAAGCTTATGGAACGGCACTTCCACTGGTTTTGAAATAACTCCTATGATGGACACTGTTCCACCGATAGCTACTGTATCAAAGCAGTTAGCTAAGGATACTGGGCTGCCAACAGCTTCAACGACCAAGTCCACTCCCCATCCATCAGTAAAGTCCTTTATGGCCGCAACAGGATCCACCCTTGAAACATTAACCACCTTATCCGCTCCCAAACGGGTTGCCATGTCCAAACGATAGTCCTCTCTGTCCAAGGCAATCACTTGAGATGCACCGAAAAGACGCGCTACTGCTACCGCGCACAGTCCTACAGGTCCAGCTCCGAAAATGGCAACTACACTCCCCGGTTGAATTCCCTTTCCATCCGGGTTTACCCCCACTACACCAGTGTACGCTGTGGCAAGGATATCCCCGACGAAGAGCACCTGCTCATCAGTCAGGTCATCTGGTATCTTTTCCAAGGTTTCATCTGCATACAATACACGAGCGAATTCAGCCTGAACCCCCTGGAGGTTACCCATCTTAGGCCCGCATCCATAAGCGCCTCCGTTTTCACAGGCAGATATAAGTCTGCTACGACAAGCACGACACTGCCCGCAATTGACCGCCGCCATGCTTACCACCCTGTCGCCAGGCTTAACCTTGGTTACAGCTGAACCTACTTCTTCCACAACACCAACGAATTCATGACCTATAACCGTTCCCGGTTCCACCCTCAATAAACCATGCAGGATGTGCAAGTCACTGCCACAAATACTGGTCGTGGTAACCCGTACAATGGCATCCTCAGGTCCCTGGATTTCAGGTCTTGGCACATCATCCACCCGAATATCACCTAAACCCCGGTAAACTAGAGCTTTCATAATTTTCCTCCTTGGGTGCCAACTTAAGCTACGCTTTAACGTTTTTCCTTAACTCTGTCTTTAGAGTCTTACCGCTGACTGTTTTGGGCAATTGCTCAAGGATGATAATACTTTTCGGAACTTTGTATAGTACAACCTATTTTACTGAATTTTTAAATTTATCCAGCATCTTTCTTGGTGTCACAGTCTCCCTCTCATAGATGGGAAGTTCTTTATTAATTCCGGCCAGATACTTGGCGATATTCTTCAGACCTTCCAGATCGTACCGGGACATCATAGTAATGGTTTCCATCAATGGAGAGCCACCGCCGTGCATTCCTGCTACCATCTGTGCTCCGGAGAAATGCGAGCACAGCTGGTTCTCTACCATCCTGAAGCACCTATGTGTGTCTTCGGAGGAAATATTCGGGTTTCTCTTGATATACTTGTTCACGAGCGAGCCAGTTTCCTCAGAAAAGAACTCCGCTTCCATGGGCAGGGTGGCACTCAGCCCACCTGCTAGGTCGGCTAGGATACTATACTCATTGTAAATCTCTTGACCTGCTAACCGTCTTCCAGCATTGGTAAGAATTTCGTCTGGTACAAAGGAGCCGGATGGGAATTTTACACCGCGGTAGGCACTGGCCTGTCCTGCAGCAAACACTAGCTCTGCGGTACCGATGATGTGAGAAATCTTTTCCTTAACATGTTCAGCCTTTTGAATTCCATTGTATTCAGCCACGAGTGCCGCTTGACTGGCCAGAACTTCGGAAACAGCTGTTTTACAGCCTGTGTAGGAGTGTCTATGGAAGTGGGCGAACATCAGGGCCAAGTAGCCCGCATATTGTACAACCTCAGGATTCTCTCTGCCGTTCATGAATACTCTTTCGTTAGGTACAAACACATCGTCAAAAATGGTCATCGATTCGACATCACCCACTTCACCCATTGGCGCCGGCAAGTATTTGCGCTTGCTATGACCACCAGGTAGAGCTATTAGCTTAACACCTTCCCAGTCCGAGGGAATGGCGAAGGCGACAGCATAGTCAGCGTCCTTTACGCCCATCAAACGCGTCGGCAAAACGATGATTTCATCCGCATAAGGAGCTATTGAGTTACAGATCTTAGCCCCTCTGACAATGATGCCATCCGGCTTTACATCGACAATCTTTACATACTGATCGGGATCCGCCTGTTCATGCGGCCTCTTCATTCGGTCACCCTTGGTGTCGGTCTGAGCACAGTTGGCCACAAGGTCGTTAGCCTGGGAATACTCTAGGTATTTCAGAAATCTCTTGTTGTATACGGTGCCACAAGCCTCGTCCATATCATAGGTAACAACGGCAAGGGCATTGAGCGCATCATTTCCCATACATCTTTGGATACACCCGCCCACTCGGTGACACAGCAGTCTCGTCATCCGTTGTTTCTTCAACAAATCATCCATGCTTTGATGAATGTGGGTATACCGATTGATTTTTTCACCGGTAAGGTGAGATGTTGCAGTACATACCTCCTCATAAGCCGGGTTGTGGGCGCAGTCAAAAGTCTGTTTTATGACATATAGCCCGCCGTTAATCCAATCACCAGTTCTATCGACTTTTTTACCGTTGATATAAACGTTTGGTTTCATCTTCTTTAGGCGGTCGACATAGTTTTTATAAGTTCCTACTGGCATTTTTTATCCTCCTCGTATTAATTAGTTTTTCCAGTAAATTTGATAAGACCAAAATTTAAATTTTATCATATGATTTTGTAAATTCAGTGTATTGCAAAAAACATACCAACCACTACCAAAAGTAAAGAAAACTTGGCTGGCGCCCACGAAGACACTGTCTTCGCACGTATTAGCCTTCTTGCAGACACTGTCTTCGCACGTGTTAACTTAGCGGAGAAGCCATGGCGAAGGCGGCCGCCTTAGTTGCACTTATGCTTCCAGAAAGTATACAACTGAAAGTTATACTTTCTGACTAGTATAAAGTAAACTTGGCTGGTGCCAAGCCTTCTGATGAAGACAGATACCATAGTTACACTGATACGGACTGATTGTAATACTTTATGATTGTATAAAAGAATCCCCCGAATGGCCTAGAAAGCACGGGGGATAAAGTTATTTGTATATTTATAAGATAATTATACTTAATTCGTTCATTATAACTGTATACAATAGAGACACCATCAGTTTTAATCTTGAATTGCTTTCAGCTTAGTCTTCAATATTGAACGAATCACAATGTAATTAGAGAAGTATGCCAGCATCAAGAATGGGTATAGTACGTTCAATTACTTTTGAGACTTTTTGAATTTATCTAGCATCCGCCTTGGTGTGACGGTTGCCCGCTCGTATATGGGCAGGTCCGGATTGATCCCGGCAAGATACTTGGCAATATTCTTCAGGGCTTCGAGGTCGTACGCGCCCATCATCGCAATGGTTTCCATGATAGGAGAACCGCCGCCGTGCATTCCTGCTACCATCGTTGCTCCGGCAAAATGCGAACAAAGCTGGTTTTCAACCATCCGGAAGCAGCGGTGGGTGTCTTCAGCGGAAATATTCGGGTTTCTTATAATGTACTTGTTCACAAGCTCTGCTGTTTCTTCCGCGTAGAACTCCCCTTCGAGCGGCAGGGTGGCACTTAACCCTCCTGCCAGGTCAGCCAGGATGCTATATTCATTGTATATCTCTTGACCCGCCAACCGTCTGCCGGCATTGGTGAGAATTTCATCCGGCACGAAGGAGCCAGATGGAAATTTTACGCCGCGGTAGGCGCTGGCCTGTCCTGCAGCAAACACTAATTCTGCGGTTCCAATGATGTGAGAGATCTTTTCCTTAACGTGTTCTGCTTTTTCAATCCCGTTGTATTCGGCTACGAGCGCGGCCTGGCTGGCCAAAACTTCGGAAATGGCTGCTTTGCAGCCTGTATAGGAATGTCTGTGAAAGTGCGCGAACATCAAGGCTAGGTAGCCCGCATATTGAACAACATCAGGATTCTCTAAGCCATTCATGAAAACTCTTTCATTGGGCACGAATACATCGTCAAAGATGGTCATTGATTCAACATCACCGACTTCACCCATCGGTGCCAACAGATTTTTCCGTTTGCTATGCCCACCAGGCAAAGCCATCAGTTTGACACCCTCCCAGTCGGCGGGAATGGCAAAAGAAACGGCATACGCAGCGTCCTTAGCGCCCATGAAGCGAGTCGGGGTCACAATAATTTCATCCACATAGGGAGCATTAGAGTTACAGATCTTAGCCCCTCTGACAATGATGCCATCAGGTTTTACTTCTACAATCCTTAAATACTGATCGAGATCCTCCTGTTCATGCGGCCTCTTCATCCGGTGACCCTTGGTATCGGTTTGAGCACAGTTGCCGACAAGGTCGTTGGCTTGGGTATACTCTAAATATTTCAGGAATCTCTTATTGTATTCGGTGCCACAAGCCTCGTCCATGTCATAGGTAACTACTGCAAGTGCATTAAGGGCGTCAATTCCCATACATCTTTGGATACAGCCTCCTACTCTGTGGCAGAGTAGTCTGGTCATCCGTTGTTTTTTCAGCAAATCATCCATGTTTTGGTGAATATGGGTATATCGATTAATTTTTTCACCGGTCAGGTGAGATGTGGCTGTGCATAATTCCTCATAAGCCGGGTCGTGGGCGCAGTCAAAGGTCTGCTTCATAACATACAGCCCGCCATTGATCCAATCACCAGTTCTATCGACCTTCTCCCCGTTGATATAGACGTTTGGTTTCATTTTCTGAAGACGCTCGACATAATTTTCATAAGTACCTACTGGCATTTTGTATCCTCCTCAAATTATAGTCTCCTAAAATGGTTTTGACTAAAGTGAAACACTGAAGCCTTATTACATAACCTTTAATTTAAGTCTTATTGCAAAAATCATACCAAATACCTCCGAAGTGAAAAAAGCCCTCAGAATGGTATAAAGTTGCTGAGGAAAAAAGTGATTTGTATATAATTAATATCATTAAACTGAAATTGCTGGCTTCAGCTGTATACAATAGAGACACTCTCACTTCAGTTTGTGATTAATGTCACAAATTCATAAATCTCAACTGATACTTATAACCATGCAAGAAAACTCCTCAAATTATCCCCAAACGTGATATTCAAGCTTAATTAGAGCTTGCTAATTTATCGAAAAGTCAAGACTTTGCAAGGGTTTACGGGTAGTTTCTTAAT
>LADV01000266.1 GCA_000961805.1 Peptococcaceae bacterium BRH_c23
TTGAGCAGGGGAATTGCGGATAAATCCAAGGTATTTCTTGTCATCGTCTCAAAGGTGCGTATACCCCGTTCACAAAGAATGACTTGTTCATTGCCCTCGGACATAATATACTCTGCACTCATTAGCAGCTCTTCGATGGTATTGGCTAGGCCTCGTTTCAGGAGGATCGGCTTTCTACATTTGCCCACTTCTTTAAGCAAGTCAAAGTTCTGCATATTCCTAGCCCCGATCTGGATAATATCCACTTCGTCCAGCAAAGGGATCTGGGTTTGATTCATGATTTCTGTGATAATGGGAAGCCCAGTCGCCTTTTTTGCCGCCACAAGCATTTTCAAGCCTTCTTCTTGCAAGCCCTGAAAGGCGTAGGGCGAGGTGCGCGGTTTGAATACGCCGCCGCGCATGATGCTTGCACCGCTGCGTTGCACGGATTTGGCAATCTCCAGGATTTGCTCCTCACTCTCCACCGAGCAGGGGCCAGCGATGACCGTAAAGTATCCCTCGCCAATGCTGACATTGCCCACCTTCACAGTGGTATTTTCAGGGTGTACGATTCTGTTAACCGCCTTATAGGGCTCGGTTACGCGTTTGCCATATTCAACGATGTCGTTGGTATGAGCAATATGGTCTACATCCACCTTCGCTGTGTTACCGATCAGACAGACCACGGTGTGTTCTGTCCCGGTGCTCAGGATTGTGGAAAAGCCCTCTGCTTCAAATTTATAAATGAAGGCATTAATCTGCTCCTTCGTTACGTTTGGTTTTAGTACAAATACCATATGCCTTCACTCCTTCTGCAATTAGTTCCCTGAACAGTGAGTAGAGTATCGCCGAAGCCGTGATCCCATAAGTCTAAATTCAATCCTGGTCCCTCACAGCGTTTTTCATACTTCGGACATAGTCGAAAATGTAAGAACCAGCGTTTTCGCCGTGCTTCTCGATAATTTTGACAATTGCACTCCCAACAATCACTCCGTCCGCAATTTTAGCGATCTCTTCGGCCTGAAGAGGTGTGTTAATTCCGAAGCCCACGGCCGTGGGAATTGAACTCGCGCCCCTGACAACCTCTAATATTGCTGGCAGATCAGTTTTAATCTCATTTCTCATCCCCGTGACACCCATCGAGGAGACTACATAGATAAAGCCAGTTGCCTCCTTAGCAATCTGTTCAATGCGCTGTTCCGAGGTGGGAGCAATCAAGGATATAACATCGACTCCAAACCCTGCGGCAACGTCAGCCAGTTCACTTTTCTCTTCGTAAGGCAAATCAGGGATGACGATGCCATCAACCCCCAGCTCCGCACAGCGGGCGAAAAAGCGGGGGTACCCGTAGTTAAACACGGGGTTTAGGTAGGTCATAAAAACGAGTGGCACGTCTGTCTTTTGGCGTACAGAAGCTACCAGGTCAAAAATCTTATCTACGGTTGCCCCTGCAGACAGGGCGCGGATATTCGCCTCTTGAATGACCAAACCCTCGGCCATCGGATCTGAGAACGGAATGCCGATTTCTACCAAATCTGCGCCACCCCGAACCATTTCTAGAATAAACTCCTCGCTCTTGGCCATGGAAGGATCTCCACCCGTCACAAATCCGATAAACGCCTTGCCGTTTTTAAAAGCCTGTGCAATTTTACTCATCGATACATACCCCCTTATAGCGCGCGATGGCGGCAACGTCCTTATCCCCGCGGCCTGACAGACACACGATCATGATTTGGTCCTTGCTCATGGTCCCGGCAATTTTCTGTACATGAGCAATAGCATGGGCGCTCTCAATGGCGCAAATTATCCCCTCTGTTCGTGCCAAGTATTCGAAGGCTTCGACTGATTCGTCATCGCTTACAGGCACATACTCTGCTCTGCCTGTGTCGTAAAGATTAGCATGTTCTGGTCCGATTCCTGGATAGTCAAGACCGGCCGAAATCGAATACACCGGAGCAATCTGCCCAAAGTCGTCCTGACAGAAATAAGACTTCATGCCATGGAATACGCCTGGTCTTCCCTTAGCAATGGTTGCAGCATGCTTCTCGGTATGAAGACCGTGTCCCGCTGCCTCGCAGCCAATTAATTTTACGCTTTCATCTCCGATGAAGTGATAGAACATTCCTATCGCGTTACTGCCACCCCCGACACAGGCAACCACGGCATCAGGAAGTTTGCCCTCGACTTTCAGGATTTGCTCTCTCGCTTCTAAACTAATCACACTCTGAAAATCACGGACCATCATCGGAAACGGGTGGGGCCCCATCACAGAACCTAAAACATAATGGGTGTCATGCACACGGGCCGTCCATTCCCGCATTGTTTCGTTCACTGCATCCTTTAGCGTCATGGTGCCACTCGTAACCGGATGAACTTTGGCGCCTAATAGCTGCATGCGGTAGACGTTAAGTGCTTGTCTGTCTGTATCTTCCTTGCCCATAAAAATCTCACAGTCTAAACCGAGCAGTGCCGCCGCCGTTGCAGTAGCAACACCATGCTGACCAGCACCGGTTTCAGCAATGACGCGTGTCTTGCCCATTTTCTTGGCCATCAGCACCTGTCCCAGCACGTTATTGATTTTGTGTGAGCCGGTATGGTTGAGGTCCTCACGCTTCAAGTAGATTTTAGCGCCCCCTAAATCGTTGGTCATTTTCTCCGCATAGTAGAGCAAAGACGGTCTGCCCGCATAGTCACTCAGCAACTTATTCAGTTCTGCGTTGAACTCTGGATCATTTTTGAAGTCCTCGTAGGATTTCTCTAGATTTAGGATTGCATTCATCAGGGTCTCTGGAATGTATTGGCCCCCATGAATTCCGTATCTGCCTTTAGCCATTGCGCATTCTCCTTACTATTTCTAAGATTTTAGCTCGGTCTTTCAGTCCGGCCGTTTCCACCCCGCTGCTCAAATCGACAGAGTAAGGACTTGTAGCCGCTATTGCCTGTTTGATATTGCCTGCCTTCAAGCCACCAGCCAGAAAAAAAGGTTTCTGCTTCTGGTTTTGGTTTTGATTTTGATTCTTCTCTTGACTGACTAGACTCCAGTCAAAACTCTCACCCGTTCCACCGGCTCCATTATCCAGTAGCAGATAGTCGGCAACGGTATCCTGCGCACCCTCTATATCCTGTTGGGATAACACACGAACTGCCTTGATGATGGGCTTGTTGGTCAGCGCTTTTAATTCTTGGATATAATTTTCATTCTCTTCCCCATGAAGTTGGGCGATCTCGATGATGTTATCATTTAAGAGTTGGGCTACCTTCGATAACGACTCATTGACAAATACCCCAACTGGTATGATCTCTGGCTTGAGTTTAGGACGCATGGCTTCTGCCCAAACGCCGCTAACCTGACGACGACTTTTAGCGAAGACAAAGCCGATAAAGTCTGGCAAAGCCTCATTAACGTAATCGATATCGCACTCTCGGAACAATCCGCAAATTTTTATCTTCCTCAAACACAATCACCTCTCATGGTGCCATGTTCACTTACGATTTCACGTTCTCCTCTCAGAATGGCAAGCTGTTCTTTTTTATTCTCGCTGCGCATTAAGCTTTCTCCGATTAGTACAGCATCGGTCTTGTTCGCTTTAAGCCTTGCCACATCCTCGGGGGATTTAATGCCACTTTCTGAGATGAAGAGGATGTCCTCTGGCACCAAGGCGCGAAGCCTTATACTGGTGGTGATGTCTACCTCGAAGGTCTTCAGGTTACGGTTATTGACCCCTATCACTCTGGCTCCCGCAGCCAGAGCTGATCTAACCTCTTCCTCCGTATGCGCTTCCACCAGGGCGGACAAGCCCAAGCCGTGAGCAATATCCAGATAGTCTTTCAATGTCTCGGTGTTCAGCAGGGCACAAATCAGTAGAATTGCCGAGGCGCCAAGGATCTTTGACTCATAAATTTGGTAGCCATCCACGATAAAATCCTTACGGAGCAGAGGAAGGCCGACCTGCTGGTGAATCTCTGTGAGGTACTGGTCATGTCCATGAAACCAATAGGGCTCAGTGAGAACTGAAATTGCCGCAGCTCCTGCCGCTTCGTAATCTTTAGCAATCTGCAGATAAGGAAAATCCTGAGCAATGATTCCTTGCGAGGGTGAAGCCTTTTTTAGCTCACAGATGAAGGATAAGCCCTCTGCTCTTAAGGCCTTTTCAAAAGGAAAAACGGTATTAATGTCTAAGCCGTTATTTGGGGTTAACGCTTTTGCCTCTCTGATGACGTGCTCTAATGGTGTTCGTTGTTTCATTTCGGCAACCCGCTCAACGGTTCGGGTTGCTATTTTCTCTAGGATCATGCACTCACCTCGTTGGAAAGTCTCACAAATTCTTCAAGTTTATCGACAGCCGCGCCGCTGTTGATCAGGTCCATTGCCAGAGGGATTGCACTTTTGATAGTCGCTGTCTTACCGGCCAGATACAGACATAGTGCTGAGTTGAGAACGACAATATCGCGCTTAGCACCCTGCTCAGTGCCGTTTAAAATGCTGCGGGTGATTTTGGCGTTCTCCTCTGCGTCGCCACCGATCAGCTCAGGCAAAGTACACATTTTCAAACCCAACTCCTCTGGGTCGAGGTAATAGCTTTTTAAGATACCCTTTTCTATTTCGCAGACCTTTGTCCTAGTTGTGAGAGTTGCCTCGTCCAAACCATCGCAACCATGGACCACCATGCCACGCTTAACACCCAGATTGGAGAGCACCTGGGCCAAAGGCTCGACAAGGTTTTCGTCATAGACGCCCATCAACTGCATATTAGCCCCAGCGGGATTAGCCAGGGGTCCCAAGATATTAAAGATTGTACGGACACCAAGTTCTCGTCTTACGGGAGCACAGTGCTTCATCGAGCTGTGATAGGTTTGAGCAAACATAAAGCAAAGATTGATTTCCTTTAATATTTTCCGACTGTGCTCAGCAGTAATCGCTATATTTATTCCCAACTTTTCCAAAACATCCGCCGCGCCGCTTTTACTGGATACACTGCGGTTGCCATGCTTGGCTACTGGAACACCGCAAGCCGCGACGACAAAGGCAGTCGTGGTCGAGATGTTAAAGGTTCCCACCTCGTCCCCACCGGTGCCCACAATATCCATGACATCATGAACCTCCTGATTGAGGGGTATAGCCTTTTCGCGCATTGCCATAGCGCTGCCAGTGATTTCATCGATGCTCTCACCCTTCATTCGCAGTGCCGTGAGAAAAGCGCCCATTTGGCCATGGGTAGCGGTCCCGTCCATCATTTCACTCATAACCGCTTTTGCAGCCTCAAAATCTAGGTCCTCTCCTTTTATGACCTTGTGTATTGCTTCAACAATCATGCGTATCCCCTCCTAAAAAATTCTCCATGATGATTCTGCCCTGGGGTGTTAGGATCGACTCCGGATGAAATTGTACTCCATACACTTCATAATCTCGGTGTTTGACGCCCATGATCTCCCCGTCGTCCGTGCGGGCGATAACCTTGAGTTCAGTAGGCATGGTGCCTTCGAGTGCGGCTAGTGAATGATACCGTGCACCGTGGATCGTTTCGGGCAATCCGGCAAATAGTGAATAGTCGGTGTTAATTTTTATTTGAGATTGCTTTCCATGCATTAACTCTTTGGCATAGGACACTGTGGCCCCAAACCCCTCGCAAATGGACTGATGCCCCAGACAGACCCCAAATATGGGAATTATACCTGCGAAATGTCTGGCACTCTCGACACATACTCCTGCATCAGCCGGTCTACCAGGCCCTGGGGAGAGGATAATCGCATCAGGAGCCAAAGCCTCTATTTCTGGAATAGTCAGCTCATCGTTGCGGATGACCCTAATATCAGGATTGATGGAGCCGATCAGTTGATATAGGTTATAGGAAAAACTATCGTAATTATCGATTAAGAGAATCATCAGTCGATCTCCTCCTCAGAGAGTTTGAGGGCGTTCATTACCGCTTGGGCTTTGTTGATACATTCCTGATACTCGTTTTCCGGCACGCTGTCGGCAACGATACCGGCGCCGGAGCGAACGAAAACCTTGCCGTTTTTCTTAAAGGCGATGCGGATTGCGATGCAGGTATCCAGATTACCCGTAAAATCAATGTACCCGATGGCGCCACCGTAAATCCCACGCTTATTGTTTTCAAGTTCGTTGATGATCTCACAGGCTCGGATTTTGGGTGCGCCGGAGAGAGTTCCTGCAGGAAGCACCGCATCTAAGGCATCTAAGGCGTTTTTATCGTCCCGTATCTCTCCCCGAACCGTGGATCCGATGTGCATTACGTGAGAGAAACGCTCGATGGATAAATAGTTTTCGACCTTCACCGTTCCGAATTTGCTAATTCTTCCTAAGTCGTTTCTACCCAAATCCACCAACATATTGTGTTCGGCCAATTCTTTAGGGTCGGAGAGTAAATCCTTTTCATT
>LADV01000120.1 GCA_000961805.1 Peptococcaceae bacterium BRH_c23
TGACTGGGAAAGATTCTAAAGGGTTGGATAGATTTTCCTTTAACTATAAAAATCAGACGCCTAAAGATAATGTAGCTGTCAAAGTTGACTATACCAAGCCGGATAATATACCAAGCTTCGACAAGCCACAAATCGGTGACAATAACCCTCAAAGTGCATCGCCAGGATGGAATAGTCAGCTTAGTAAGCCGGAGGTCCTAATCCCTATCTTGTTGTTTATTGCTATCTTGGCCGGTATCCTATTCTTAGGCCTTAATAAGAATAAGCAGCCTGCACAGGGCGCTTATAAAGGGCCCGTATCTAAGAAAATAGGGCCAGTATCTAAAAAGCTTAGTAAGATGGAAGCTGGAAATCTGGAAAAAAGGAAACTTCGTCAAATGTTGCTTGATGGTAAGATTGATGTGGACACTTATAAACAGCTCCTGGCCGAAATTAAAGAAGATAGTCGAACATACAAGTAGACCACCATAACATAAATGGGGGATCATCAGAGGATGAAAATGATCACAGAGATATGCAGAACCCGTAAAGGGACATGCACTCGAACCACGAATATCGAACCTCGAACCTCGATTTATGCTGGAGGCGCGATTAAATGAGACAAAAAAACCTTAAAGTAACTGCGGGCATCCTTATAATTGTGGCCGCTGTTTTCTACCTGATAGTTGCCGGGTTTAGCACTGCTAATGCAGCTTATTATCTAAAGGTAAGTGAAGCTATCAATGGTAGTGTTGATCCAGGCAAGCATTACCGTATTGAAGGAAAAATCGATGTCACTACGGCAACCTTTGACGGGAAAAGTAACCCGGTCGTACTTAAGTTTCAGATCTATGATGAAAACTCTCCCGACAAGAGATTGACGGTGATTTATAACGATGTCAAACCCGATAATTTCCAAGAGGCAACCGGGGCTGTAGTGGAAGGTAGGTTCAACAAGGATGGCACTTTCCAGGCCGATAATCTTAACCTCAAGTGCCCTTCCAAATATGAGCAGGCAGACCTATCTCAGCAGGAGGGTGCGGTTACTAAGTTTTTAAGATCGCTAGGTCTAAAGAGGTAGCAAATCAAGATCGGAGTGATGTATGCTAATGGCTGAAGTAGGCTATTTTTCGATAGTTTTGGCTCTGGTTTTGAGTATATATGGAATGATCGCGTTCCTAATGGCCATTCGCACTAAGAATCAAGCCTTATTGGGGAGCGCTAAAGGAGCAACTTTAGCAGTGGCTTTTCTCAGCACTGTGGCTAGCTTAATCCTAATCTTCTTTCTCATGAGTGGAGATTACAGCATCAAATATGTTTATGAATACACAAGTCGTGATTTACCGGGCTTTTATCGATTTTCTGCTTGGTGGGCGGGTAATTCCGGTTCCTTGTTGCTTTGGCTGTTCCTACTATCTTGGTATACGGTAGTCGTTGCCTATTCGCGTAAAGGAAAGCTGATGGCGCCTTATGCCAGTGGAATTTTACTCTTTAACTCAGCCTTTTTTCTCTTTGTTCTAGCGTTTTTGACGAATCCCTTTGAACGGGTTAGTGGCTGGTACCCAGGAGCTATAGTAAGTGCCGGAGCAGGTATGAATCCGATGCTACAAAATCCAGGCATGGTAATCCATCCGTTCACTACTTACCTAGGCTACGTCGGGTTTGCCATACCCTTCGCTTATGGGATGACTGCTCTGATTACCAAAAATGCCGGAGATGAGTGGATTAGGATTACTCGTCGTTGGACGATCCTAGCTTGGTTATTTCTAAGTTTAGGTAATCTCTCAGGAGCGCAGTGGGCTTATATGGAGTTAGGTTGGGGTGGTTACTGGGGGTGGGATCCGGTGGAAAACGCTTCCTTACTACCATGGTTAACCGGTACTGCATTTCTCCATTCCGTTATGATCCAGGAGCGTAAAGACATGCTGAAGGTATGGAACGTTGCGTTAGTTACCATTACTTATGTGCTCACCCTATTTGGTACCTTCTTGGTTCGCAGCGGCGTACTCACTTCCGTCCATGCTTTTGGCAGTAACGAACTAGGACGGTATTTTCTAGTATTTACCGTCTTGATGTTGGCTGTTGGCATAATCTTGATTGTTAAACGGAGTGCCTTCCTTACCCAGGGTCGCTCGTTCGAGGCCTTCCTTTCTAAGGAAAGCAGTTTTTTAATAAATAACTTAGTACTAGTTGGTTTGGCTTTCGCAGTATTCTTAGGTACGATTTTCCCGATAATTTCTGAAGCCGTCCGGGGAGTAAAAGTCTCTGTGGGAGCGCCTTTCTTTAATACAGTCAGTGCTCCTTTAGGATTAGCTTTGTTTATTCTGATGGGAATCTGCCCGTTAATTGCCTGGCGCAAGGCTACTTCTAAAAGTTTGCTCGACAATTTCCTGCTGCCTACAGTTCTTACGGCAGTGGCTATACTGGACATATTCCTTCTAGGGATTAGAAAGCCCTATGCTTTAGCTGGTTATGGGATAGCGGCATTTTGTATTTCTACAATTCTACTGGAGATTATCCAGGGAACACGGGTGCGGCAGAGATTGACCGGGGAGTCTTTCCTGATGGCTATAGTTAAATTATTAATGCGCAATCGACGGCGTCACGGGGGTTATATCATTCACTTGGGTATGGTGCTAATGTTGACCGCAATGACTGGTTCTCACACTTACAATCTTGATTTGATCAAAACTGTTAAGATTGGGGAAACTCTCGAGCTAGGTTCCTACATAATAAATTACAACCATTTATCTCAAAAAGATCTGGGTAATTCACGTCAGGCTGTTTATGCTTCGTTGAGTGTCTATGATCGGTATAGCGGTCGCTTGCTCGGCGTAGTGGAACCACAGAAAGTATTTTATCCCACCTCGGATCAACCCTCCACTGAGGTTGGACTACGCACGACTTTAAAAGAAGATCTGTACATTGTTCTGGCGGATTGGCAAAAGGATAGGAGCGCGACATTCAAGATTTTTATTAATCCTTTGGTTGCCTGGCTTTGGATTGGTGGCTATGTTTTGATATTCGGCACGATCTTTGCACTTTGGCCCGGACGCGGTAGTCAATCTGGGGCTCACTACCTTCGAAGGCAGGATATCATTAAGGATAAGGTGGAGAGCGTAGTATGAAGAGATTGGGGTTAGTGCCAGTTATCATTGTCTTATTCACCTTGTTGTTTTCCCCTATAACGGCCCATGGCAGCGAGACTTGGGAAACACGCCCTATACCTTTGGATGTGGAAAGTGGGGTAATATGTGTCCTTGATGGCTGTATGATGAATCTGGCAGCCTGCGAAACGTTAGCTGCCGAAAAATTAAGGGGCATTATCCGAGAAAAGATGTTCAAAGAGGGTTTGAATAAGGAACAAACGTATGCTTATCTCGCAGAGGTATATGGAGATAAAGTGTTGGCTGCACCACCAAAAAGGGGATTTAATTGGGTTGCTTGGCTTGGACCGTTTGTGGCAACTATTGGTGGGGGTGCATTTCTTTACCTGGGCTTAGAAAAATGGGTTGGTTCATCCCTACGGGAAGAAGAAGTTGCCTCGCTTGATCCAGAAGATGCTCGTCGTTTGGATGAAGAGTTAAAGAAGTATTTATAAAAGGCGGGAGTCTAAGTGGCGGTTAGGCATCGGATAGGTGATAAGCCTTACTATTAAAAGGGCGTTTGGAGGTTGAAACCTTTGTATGCAGTTTTATTACTCGTATTATTGGTGTTGGTATCCTTAACTTTAATAGGCTATCCCATCTGGAAAGGCCATGGAGATCAAGGGGAGCAGGCAGACTGGTTGAGTCCAGCTATGACAACGGAAAAAGACGTGATTATGGGTACCCTAAGTGAAATCGAATTTGATTATCATATGAAAAAACTTTCGGAGGAAGATTACCGATCCTTGAAAAACAAGTATGCAAAAGTGGCACTGGCTATCTTAGATACTGAGAGTACCGGTCCTAAAGGGGATACACGTATTGGCATGGCAGACGCTAAGGCATTTGCCGAGATTGAACGGGAGATTGATGAAGAGTTGTAAATCAGGGGGGAGACTTTTGATTGTAGCCCGAGGCCTAACAAAAACAATTGGCAGTAAAAAAATTTTAAACGGAGTTGATCTGGAAATCGCCCCCGGGGAATTCGTTACTTGCTTTGGGCCTAATGGGGCTGGTAAAAGCACGACCCTAAAAATTCTGGCTCTGCTCAGTAAACCCTCTGGTGGGCAGGTACTAATTGAGGGTCAGGACGTAAGGGGGAATGGGACAACTCTCCGACGTAAGATAGGAATGATATCTCATAATTCGTTTCTCTATGATAACTTAACGGCGCGAGAAAACTTGGAGTTTTACGGTAGAATGTATGAAGTGCCAGACCTAAAGCGACGGATTACACAACTGTTAGATGAAGTGGGATTGTCGTTTGCGACAGGTGATCCAGTATATAGTTTCTCTCGAGGTATGCAGCAGAGACTCTCTATCGCACGCGCGCTAGTCCACAATCCTCCCATTCTTTTGATGGACGAACCCTATACTGGACTGGATGAAATGGCTAAAGGAGTTTTAAATACAATTTTGAGTCAGTTAGCCCAGAGTAAACATACAGTTTTTCTGATTACCCATGACTTTGACCAGGGCTTAGAACAAAGTGACCAGGCTTTGATTCTAGTAGATGGTCGTATCGCCTACACCTGCAATCCCCGGAGATTACAGCGGGAAGAGTTTAGACGTCGGTATTTGGAGCTTGTAGGAGGAGTCAAATGAGTTTCCTCAGAAAAGTGAGAAGTTTACTTTGGAAAGAAATTAGAAGTGAGCTTCAGGGTAAGGAAATGCTAAGTACGTTGATAGTATTCTCCCTATTAGTGGTGGTCGTTTTTGGAGTTGCTATCGATCTAAACAAAGATTTAATGGGCGAAGTCTTGCCGGGTTTCATTTGGATTACCATGATTTTTGCTGGAATACTTTGCCTTAACCGATCGTTCGCTGCGGAAAAACAAAATGACTGTTTGTATGGATTAATGCTCTGTCCCCTAGATCGCAGTGCTATTTACGTGGCGAAAACGATAATGAACCTCTTGCTCATGATTATTGTAGAAGGTGTTACAATTCCTCTATTCTTTATTATCTTCAATTACCCCGGACCACAGCAGCTAGGCATGTTTGTAATTGTCCTTCTGCTTGGCACTTATTGTTTTATGGCCGTTGGCACCTTTTTGGCAGCTTTGTCTTCGGCGACAAAAACCGGAGAGATTCTTATGCCAATTTTGTTGATTCCGTTGATTATTCCGGTTTTGCTTAGCGCTGTGATCGTTACCAAAGCTAGTTTTGGCCTAGTGGGAAGCGGAGCAGATCTGTTTCTTAAGATTCTGGTTGTCTACGGAGTTGTCTTTACAGTTTTACCTCTGCTTCTCTTCGATTATTTATTGGAGGTGTAGTCTATGACTGAAAATACGCGCCCTAGTCTAATAGAAAAGGTTTTGGCGTGGTCAACTTTTCTTGCTGTGTTTGTGGCTCTTTATTTAGCACTAGTTTATGTACCTACAGAAAAAACAATGGGTGATGTTCAACGAATCTTTTATTTTCACGTCGCGTCGGCTTGGGTCGGAATGATGGCCTTCTTCGTTGTTTTTGTTGCCAGTATCACTTACCTACTAACCAGGCGAACGAACTGGGATATCTATGCCCATACGTCTGCGGAAATCGGAGTAGTTTTTACAACCATCGTTTTAATTACTGGCCCGATCTGGGCAAAACCCATCTGGAATACTTGGTGGACCTGGGATCCACGTCTGACCACCACTCTGATCCTGTGGTTTTTGTATCTGGCCTATGCCAAGATTCGCTCGGCCATCGGCGAGGAAGAAAAGAAAGCACGTCTAGCTGCAGTGTTTGGCATCTTGGCCTTTGTGGTCGTGCCGATCGATTTCTTGGCAATTCGTTGGTGGAGGACTATGCATCCCGGCGCACTGGTCACTTCGAATGGAATTGCGTTAGCCCCTGACATGATGCTGGCTTTCTTTGCCAGTCTGTTCGCTTTTACCTTATTATACTGTTATTTTATGATGCGTAGTGTCCGTATTGAAAGGATGAAAGCGGAGATTCGTTGGTTAAAAGAGGGAATGTTCAACTGACGAATCAAAGGGTGGATAAGAAATCAAGAGTCGCGAACGGAGGTACAATATGGATAAGTTGTTTTACTTGTTTCTCGCCTATTCTATTATTTGGGTTTTGATCTTCGGTTACAGTTTGCGTCTTGGTAAAAGACAAGCCAAGCTCCAGAAAGAGCTTGAACTTTTGAAAGAAGTAATTAACAGCAAGTCTTCATAAGGTGCCCTGGATAGTTCGACGCTCTTAAACAGACTCACCGTTATATTGAGAGAAAGGAGGAAATCAGCATGGCGGATCTGGAAGAGAAGCGGGCGCGTCTAGAGGCGCTAGAATTAGAAAGTAAAAAACGGCGGAAGTTGGTCTTAATTAGTCTTTGTACCTTGTTGGTGGTTGGGGTAGTAGCTATTGTACTCTCAACCAAGGAGGCAATTCCCGGGTTCGATAACAAATACTCAATAGGAAAAAGTGTTAATTATACCAATAAAACCATTGAAATGACTGAGGTAAACGCAGAGATTAGTAACGGTCAAGTTAAATTATCTCTCGACGACTTGGAGAAAAACAAAATTCTTTACGCTATGTATGATCCCAATTTTGATATAGGTAAT
>LADV01000205.1 GCA_000961805.1 Peptococcaceae bacterium BRH_c23
TTAGTGTCGCTTGAAGTGATGTCGAATCAATTTCTTTCAGCCAAGGAAGTTCTTTCTTTAGTTGTGTTAGGTTTAAGCAACACTGATTAAATCCAAGAGTTCGCTTTTCCTCTTCCCAAAACCACTTTCGTTCAGCCAAAGTGATTAAACACAAAGCGATTACAACCTATGGATTTAGCAATCAGAACTTCCTGTTCCTTATTGGGATACAGTCTAAATTTAAAGGCTTTATGCAACGATTGCTACCTCCTTTCAGAAACCTTCTGACTTTCGATATACTGCTTCACAATAGCTAACGGCGCACCACCAACGGTAGAAATAAAATAGGAATTAGTCCATAAGGTTGGCAATTTAGTGGTGAGTTCTTTGAATTCCTTTCTAAGTATTCTCGACGTTTTTCCTTTGATCGCTTTGATCACCTTATGAACCCCGAATGAGGATCTACTTCAATTAGAAGATGCACGTGGTCAGGCATAATCTCCAGTTCTATTAGCTCAGACTGAAGTTCTTCGCATATCTCCCTTATCAACTCCTTTAAGCGAACTTCAATTTGACCGACCAAAACTTTCCTGCGGTATTTTGGACACCAAACCACATGGTACTTGCATGAGTAGACAATGTTGTTGTTAGATTTGTATTTTACTTCCATATTCAATATTATTCTAAACGTATGTATATAATACAACAAAATGTTAGAATTGCCTTATATCCCCATAGTTGAAACTAGGGGCTTTACGGCAACAAGTGGTAAGGATTAGCGGAAGCCATTATATCGATTGAGAAACTGGATTACCATAAATTCCGTATTTTGCTCAGGGGCAGAATCCCATACCATTTTATTCCACCTCAATTAATGTGCAATATAATAACAAAGTTATGTCTTAACTAGTGCAGTTTTCAGTAAAATATAATTTTCAAGTATAGATTCCTGATCTACAAAACACCCAAGTTGGCTGAAATGATCCCTTTTTTCACCGTTTAAATAAACTGGCAGCTTTCCGAATTCTCGGTTATTTAGCAGCTTACTTATTTGGCTCTTCAGTTCATCAAGCGAGTAATTATTGCTTTCAAGATATTGTTGGTGGGCGATATTTCCTGCCTTTATATAACTAAGCACAATCATTCTACAGGTGAATGATACAGCAACGTATGTATCATCTTGTTGTGACACTAACATGCACTCTGGTGTAACATTTACAATCTTATTGCCACAAGACGATAAAAATTCCTGCACCATCCTCCTGTCCACTTCCACTGCATCATCAGGAATTGCTAGATAAGTATGGCTTTTTTTCAATCCTGACATTATGGAGTTGTTCATTAATTCGTTCTTATAGAAATGTTTGTAAAGCTTCATATATTTTGCTGAGTCATTCCATATGTGATGGTAAAAAGGAATATTAGGCATCTTTACAATGTCGTCAAACCTAAAAACATGCGAACGATTATGGTCAGCTTTTTTGCATATAAAGCTATTGTTTCGTAAAATTATAAAAACCAAATTGGTGTTCATTACTATACCCCCATGTATTTAACAATAAGCTAACTCATTTGTATCCTTTGTTCGTGTCCCCAAAAATTCTCCTGACATATAAATAACAAGATTGAACCTAGCACTGTCTGATTATGTTCTATGGGTTGCGACGTTTACTTCTGTGATGGAACGGTCAGATTCATGTTGATCACGTTGTAAGTACACTTCTACAGAATTAGATGGGGAGAACTTTAGATAAAACATATTGCCAAGTTCACTCTTAATCTTGTGGAATAGCTTTAAACCCCACTCGTTGTGTACTTTTTCAAGTTGGACCGCATTGGTTACTAATTGGTCAGTATTCCAGTTTATCCATTTTCCCCATTTTAAGGTCCACCGCATCAGCTCTTCCTCTAGTTCAATGGATAATGGGAGAGCTATTAAATCAAGATTCCAATTACAAATGTCACACCATATTGGGTCAGCTGAAAAGTCAGCTTCGAGTCTTAAATAATTAGTTGGTTTCACACATTTACACTCTGTTTGGTACATATCAAGCTCCACTCCTCAATGCTGCAATGAAAATTCTTTGTAGTCTCCTGAAACGGGTAATTCTATGGCTACCGCTGATAAACACTCAGCTTAGTGTTTTTTGGTGTCCCCGTTCCTTCAACTACATTTGAAGTCAGCACAGTTTACATATTTCATTCTCAGATGGCAAAGATATGTTACATAATTCATTTTTCGAATAGGAAATGCAGGTGTAGTCGTGCCCGAAAAAGAATGGATGATTAAGCTCCAAGACGGCGAACACAAGATTACCCTAAAACATGGAACTCTTATTAGAAAATATTATGTGAATCTTGATGGCAATATCATAGAATCGTTAAAGAGGACAGTAATCGAAAATGGAGATAAACTTACATTTAATATCAACTCACATACATGCATGCTATTAATCTATTTTATTAAAGGTGGAGTTAAGTACGAATGTGTCATTGATGGCACTTCCATTGAAACACAAATGAAATCCGAGATACCGCCTGAGTGGAACCCGCCAAAACAAGGGTGTCTTAAGCAAATTCTTATGCAAGTATCGGTTTTATTTGGTTGGGCAATTGTAATAGGAATTATTAGTGGGCTTACAGGCTTTAACTCAGACAAAATCGAGTTAATAATAGTTCTAATTGTTGTCACTTTCATTATATATGCTGTACTTCGGCATTTTCTTCAAAGAAACCAATGAGACTACTGCGATATAAACGTTAATTCATTTCCAAATGGATGGGACCTTTTAACGTAGAAAACGCAACTGTTAGGAATGTTCTGAGCTATTGAGAGGGATATCTTTGAGAGATTTTTGCACTCTAGGTGGTCAATGACCTTTTTAGTCCTTGTATTATCTTATAGTGCCAAAGTCCCATTCTAGACATTCGTGCCTGTTCCTTAAACTCCCATTATTTCTTATACTGCGTCCTTATGGATCGCATTCTACCTACACCCATAGCTGATGACAGTATTCCGATGAATGGTACTCATAACGTTTTGAATCAGGACAATTATATAACAGATATGGCGTGCCGATGGCACGCCATTTATTCTTCCATTAGTTTACCAATATCACCCATAGACTTGAACTTTCTACTATCAAATAGAATTTCATTTATTATGTTTCTCACGCTGATATCTTTTTAAATAAGTCAGAAAAGCTTTTTTAGCATACAGATTTATTCTATTTTCAAGCAAACAGTGAAAGTTGTTCCATATCCTATTTTGCTGTCTACAGTTATCCCGCCGCCGATAATTTCAATGACTTTCTTAACAAGGGCAAGCCCCAACCCGTTTCCTTCCTGTGAATGTGAGGTGTCTCCCTGATAGAACTTATCAAAAACACGTTTTCCTATGGCTTCATCCATACCGCAGCCACTGTCCTTCACCGAAACCACAGCAAAACCATCCTCGTTTTTCAGTGTCAATGTGATGGAACCGCCCGGATTGGTAAATTTGATGGAGTTGGAAAGCAGATTATTCCATACAAGCTCCAGCATACTTTCGTTATAGATTACGATTGTCTCATCTAAATTGGCTGTAAACGTGATGCCTTTGTTTTCCCATAAATCCTCAAAAGCAAGGGCACAGCAGCGCAGCTGCTCACTTAGGTCATAGGGAGCAGCTCCCGGCATGATCTCCTGATTTTCCAGCTTGTTCAGCTTCAGGATATTGGTGACCAGCGCAGACAGCTTCTGCGATGCAGTCACGACGGTTTTGACATATTCCCTTCGCTCCTCAGGTGATAGAGTTTCGTGCTGCAGCGCCATAGCGTAGCTCTGGATGACAGAAAGGGGCGTCTTGATCTCGTGAGATACATTGGCAATGTAATCACTTTTCAAGGTTTCGATGCTGGCAAGCTCCTCTGCCATTTTATTAAAGTCATCGAACATCACTTCAATGTAGTCTTTTTTTCCGTCCTTACGCAATGGGGCAACACGAACCGAAAAATCTCCTTCTGCAATCTTCCTTGCAGCTTCACTAAGCCGCCTCATGGGGCGGCTGAAAGAGTAATGGCGCATGATGCCAGTGAGCACAGTTAAAATCACGGCCATCAAAATTGAATAGCCAACTATGGAGTAGGTAGTCCAAAAGTTTTCTTTTACAGTGGCAAGGTAAATCAAGAGACCGCCTACGATGGAAATGATGAGCACCAGGAGTATGCTTGCGAAGTCTTTAAAGGATATATAACTCGTATCGATTCGTTTATCTTCTTTTTTTCGCCTCATTTTAGCACTGCCTTATACCCAAGTCCATGAACCGTAACTATTTCAAAATCCTTGCAACATGAAAATTTATCCCGCAGCTTGGTAATATAAACGTCCACCGTGCGGGGATTGCTTTCGCTGTCCATTACCCAGAACTCGTCCATCAGCTGATGACGAGTAAATGTCCGTTTGGGATAAGACAAAAGTTTGAAAAGGATATTAAATTCCTTAACAGTAAGCGGAATCTCTTCCTCATCTAGATATGCCGTCATTTCATCTGCATTCATCAGTAGACTGCCAATAATCAGCTTCTTTTCATTGGCAATGTTGGCTCTGCGCAGCAAAGCACCTACCCGCAGCACCAGTTCATCCATATCAATTGGCTTGACCATATAATCGTCAATGCCAATCCGGAACCCCTTTTGCTTAGCAGATATATCATCACGGGCAGTAATGAACAAAATCGGTATGGTTTTATCCTGATCTCTTACCAATGATGCAAATTCAAATCCGTCCATCTGAGGCATCATAATATCCGAAGTGATAAGATCTATCATATTGTTCATCATTTTGTCAAATGCCTCCATAGCAGTTTTACACCCGATTGCATGATAGCCATTATCGTTCAGATAGGCACATACGATGTGATTCAATTTTAAGTCATCTTCGACAACGAGAATATTAATCATAACTCTGCTCCTTATTAGTTTATCACTTTAAAAACTCTATTGATTTTGGAAATCTTATTCTATTATAGATCTGAGTTGTTAAAATAATGTTAAACAATCCTATCATATTAGAATTAGCAAGATTCAACATCAGATATTTTTCATATTAATATTTCTTTAACAATAGTATAACATTTTACAAACATTTACTTTATATCATAATGTCAAATGAATTACACAAAAGTAATTTAGGCAAAAAAATATAAGGAAGGTGTTTTTTAATGAAAGCAGCTATTTATAAAGGTATTAAAGACGTAACTATTAATGAACTTGCAATGCCGGTATGTGGAGAAAATGACATAATCGTTAGAAATCTGTATGCGAGCATTTGCGGCTCGGATATTAACGCTTATTATCACGGAGGTGATTCTGTTCGCATTTTTAAAGGCTTTGAATTTGGCCACGAAATGATTTCTGAAGTTGTCGAAGTTGGACAAAATGTAAGGGGATTGAAATTGGACAAAGAGTCTATCCTTATCCTTTAGAAGCCAAAAATGATAGATCAAGAGCAGCAACTGTAGGCGGATTCTCTGAATATGTTCAAATACCTAATTGCGAACTAGGAAAATCCGTATATCTTGTGAGTGACAAGATTTCTTCCAAAGTTGCGGCACTCATTGAACCATTTACAGTAGGAACCTGTGCTGCCAGAAAAGCAAATCCACAACCTGGTCAAAAGGCTATTGTGTTTGGTGCTGGAGCAATCGGAGTATCTGCCGCCATTGCCCTGAAACATTATGGCGTTGAGAAAGTAATGATTGCAGATCTGTCTGATTTCCGCTTGGATAAAGTAAAGAATCTTGGTTTTGAGGTGTGTAACAGTGCAAAGGAGGACATCATTACGAAAGCAAAGGCTGTTTTCGGAGAAGTTCCTGGCTACCCTTCGCCATGTGCAGATGTAGATATTTACATTGATGCTGTTGGCGCAAGTGTCGTCATTGAACAATGGCAAAACATGGCAAAGTATGGTAACAAGCTGGTGGTAGTAGGCGTTCATCATAAACCAGTACTGATTGACTTTACACTGATAACTTATAAAGATGCTCAGATATTGGGATCAGGCGGCTACCATCCTCAAGATGTTGCAACTGTGTTTGAAATTATGGAAAGCGTGAAATTAGACTTGGAGTCGCTTGTTACCCATGAATTCAATCTGAAAGATATTGTGGAAGCAATTAAAACAGCAAGTAAAACAGAAGAAGCATTTAAAGTTGTAATCAAGTATTGAGTTGACTATGACCTTATTATTCTCTAAGTATCAAGTAACGTGCATGATTAAACATTATAGATAAAGTGAGGGGTAAATATTATGAAAAATGTATGTGTAATCACTGGTGGCGGAAGTGGAATGGGATTTGCAGCTGCTAAACTGGCGGGAAACGATCATTATATAATTATTTCAGGAAGAAATATTCAAAAATTACAATCAGCAATTGATGAGTTAAAAGCAGAAGGAATTAAGACAGAAGCTTTTGCTTGTGATGTTTCAGATTTTGAATCGGTTACCAGATTAGCTGAGCGTGCGGCTGAAGTTGGAAAAATTGATGCTGTCATTCATTCAGCAGGGTTATCACCGCATATGGGTGAGGCACAAAAAATTATGGAAGTTAATGCACTTGGAACAATTAATGTGAATGAGGTTTTTAGTGCTAAAACGGGAAAAGGAACCTGTATTCTGGATGTTGCATCTACTTCGGCATATATGTTGCCAGATGAGGTTCTACCTGTATCGAATTATGAATTAAGTTTTACAGATAAAGAGCAATTTATAAAAAAGATGGTAGACGCAGTAAAGCATTTTCCAGAGCATATGCATTCCAGTATTGCCTATCCCATATCTAAAAATTTCGTAATCTGGTATGCAAAGAAATGCGCAGCGTTATATGGAGATAAAGGAATCCGTGTAGTATCAGTATCTCCAGGAAATATTGAAACACCGATGGGAAAATTAGAATCTGAAGAAGGAGATAAATTTACAAAATGTTGTGCAATTAAGCGATTTGGCTATGCTGAAGAAGTTGCATATCTATTGACTTCTTGTATTGATAAAAGAAATGGATTTTTAACAGGTACGGACATACTTTGTGATGGAGGATTAGTATCTGGTATGAAATCAATGAAAAAGTAATAGCAATAAGTATTAAAGGAGAAATAATAATGAACCTTAAGGAAAAAGTTGCAATAGTAACAGGAAGGAGCAAAGGTGGTAGTATCTGACATTGACTTGGAAGGTGCAAAAGCGACTGTAGCTGAGGTTGAGGCAAATGGTGGCTCTGCTCTGGCAGTATTAACCCATGTAACCAAAGAAGAAGACATACAAAACCTAATTGATACTACCATTAAAACTTATGGCACAGTTGATATCCTAGTCAACAATGCCGGCATAATGGACAATATGGCTGCGGCTGCGGATGTTACAGATGAACTATGGGATAGGTTATTTGCAGTTAATACTACTTCAGTGATGAGGGCTACCAGAAAAGTGTTGCCGATATTTTTGACTAAAGGCGCTGGGGTAATTATCAATATAGCTTCTGTAGGGGGACTTCGTGGCAGTATAGCTGGTGCTGCCTATACTGCTTCCAAACATGCAGTAGTAGGCTTCACCAAGAATACAGGTTTCCAATATGCAAAAGAAGGTATCCGCTGCAATGCCATAGCTCCAGGGCCAATAAAAACCAATATCACTGCAACTATGGGAAACGTTAATCAGCGGGGTGCAGCAATATGTAGGACTGGAATGAGTCTGATTCCGCGACTAGGTGAACCGGAAGAAATAGCCGGAGCCGCTCTGTTCCTGGCTTCAGATGATTCCAGATTTGTTAACGGTACAGTTTTGACTGTTGATGGCGGTTGGACTGCTTATTAAAAGTTGTTTTATGATTCTTTTTTAAAAACAAGCCTATCAAACTTTCATAATGCTATATTCCGCAGCTTATCCTGTCAATGTATTGGACATTAAGGCGTAATGAAAAATAATTTATGCAAAAGAAACGACCTAAGCAAAGACCGGCAAACGCGCTCTAAGCGAGGGCCGGCTTCCCGAGGCTACGAGGGGAGACTGCCCGAGCGCGGGCTGCCAGGACCACAAATGCCGGCTCAGCGAGCGGGAGCTGCCCGGCTAGGGCAGATCACGCGAGCGGCGGCATGCAGGATGAGATATGACCGAGCGGAGCGGGTACCGCGAAGGAGTGAGCGTTAACTTTCACAACCGCCGGCGGCAAAACGTTTGCGATTACAATCCCCAATCCGAGGGCAGACCTACAGCAGGCTGAGGTTATGGCTGTGATGGACTCGATTATTGCCAATGATCTATTCCTTACGTCCAGCGGCGCGCTGACCGGAATACGGGACATTAAGGTAATAGATACCACGACCGACGACCTTTACGACCCGCAGGCTTAACCGGTCGCTTTTAAGACAGCGTAACGCAACCTCCGGCTGAACCGGGATCAGACTGCCGACAAAGCCATATTTGTCGGCAGTCTGACGCTGCGTATTCCTCATCGCTGATCACTACCCTTCTCTTCTGGTCTAGAATTTTTAAGTGAAATAACCGGGGTTTCTTCTTCAGTATAATCGTATTCTCCTTGCTGCTGCGCTTCAACAAGAATATCAACACAATTTGCTACTTTGGCGGCAAGTTGAAAATACATTTCCTTATAATCAGGCACGCGAAAACACCTCACTCCATAATTAGTGTTATATAACTAATTATTGCACAAAATATATATTAGTGCTATATCACTAACAAAGCATATTTATCTTCTGTATGCTTTGATTAGTGATAAAACACTAGGAGGTGTATTCATTGGATACAAGACAAGCGATCGCGAATAGAATCGTTGTACTTTGCAAAGAACGGAATATAACGCCCAATGCTTTAAGCTATCGTGCCGCCGTACCACAATCGACTATAAAAAGCATCCTAAATGATGAAAGCCTAAACCCCGGTATCGTTACTATTAAAAAGTTGTGTGATGGTTTGGAAATCTCACTGCCGGACTTTTTTAACACGGATGTCTTTCGCAATTTAGAACAAGAACTCAACTGAATCTTCGATTTCATGATCACATTATTTCCGAAAAGTACGATATCTTAAGGTTTTTAAAGGCCTTATATAAAGGGTTCTTTTTTCTTTTCGACTATGTATCCTTCGCAAAAATATTTCGCTACTTCCAGTAATCACAGGTCCCTGGCCTTGATGGAATCAAACGCCAATATAAAAAGGCAGACGCCCAGGACAAGCAGGAGCAAGCTCCATCCCAACCCGCTGAGGTAATCTCCCGAAATCCCCCTGGTTAAAGCCAGCGAACCCCAACCCTGGGGAAAAAAGTCCATGATTCCGAGCATCTGTCCCTGTCCTGCCAGCCAGGCTCCCGGATCGCCTTTGCCCAGACTGTTCCTGAACATAGAAAGCACAACCTCCGCTGCTGGTAGCTGTGTGTTCGTCTTGACGACAAACTTACCGTCACGCAAAGCTTCTTTTTCCAAGTCCGGTTCATGACGGCGTTTTACTGTCAAGGATGAGTTTAAACAGCCTGATACAAGAAAAAAGCCTCTCCAAAAAGAGAAGCTAATTAGTAAACCTTATAAATGTACTTGACTAGATCATAACCTTATTAACACTAATAATTTCAAAACGCATTACGCAAACGAACCTACTATCCAGAGTGGCGCAGTAGCAAGAATCCATCCGAGCATTCTCGATAAATGAGTTTTGAATAGTTTACTAGTAGCAGTAAAATTCGCAAGTATTCCAAGTCCTATCTGACTTACCAGAAACGGAGTTACGAATGTCCACGCGACTTCTCCAAATGCATGATTAATAGAGGCGTTCATGAATAGCCCTAAAAGCATCACTATCAGCATCATCCATTGAGTCTGAGTCTTTCCGACGTGTATGAACGTGGCCTCATTACTCGTATATGACCAGACATCGTATACTGCAATCAGCAGTACTATCGTTTCCGCCATTCCACGCCAGCTGAGATTACCCACTAGATGGGATGATAGCTGGGACACTGCGAATACAAATACCAAGTCAAAAGTCAGTTCAAGAGGTGAAACCTCATACTTTTCTGAAGATGTTTTTACATTGTCCTGCAATAGCTCACAGATTCTTTAACCAGCTCTCCACACTTTTCTCAGCAGAACCTGCATGGGTGCCATGTATGGATAGACCGCTCTTTACAGTAGCATTCGGACACTCTCTTGCGATATCTCTTTCCGACCCGCTTAAACCGCTGCCTTCATGGGTACAGTATGGTAAAATTGTCTTTCCGGAGAAGTCGTATTCTTCCAGAAAAGTATATACTGCCATCGGCATGGTTCCCCACCAGTTTGGATAACCTAAAATAATGGTATCGTACTCATCCATATTAACTACATGAGCGGTAAGCTCTGGTCTTGCTTTGGCACGTAATTCATCCTTCGCCACATTTGTTGTCTGAGTATAATCAACCGGATAGTCCTTTACGGTATCAATCTTGAACATATCTCCTCTGGTTATTTCCCGAATCATACCTGCAACAACTTCTGTATTACCTACAGGAAGATTCTTAATAGAACCACTTACATAATTCTGACCTTTTCTTGAAAAAAATGCGATTAAAACTTTTGACATAATGATTGCTCCTTTTCTTCATTGGTCCACGATTCCTTTTATTGCTTCGATTTAAAGACTCATCTTCAAGATATTTTCAACATCCTGCTGATTCAGTGGCTTGAAGCCCGGCATAATTCCGTTTCCACAGGCTTTCTTTGCCATTCTTTCAAATTTGGAATCATCAATGCCAATTTCCGTCAATGTACTCTTTAAACCGAGGGTATTAAAGAAGAAATCGGACAGCATTTCAATTGCCTTTTTGCCGACTTCCATTGCAGGAAGATCCTTGTCAATGCCAAACACATTTACACCAAACTGATAGAACTTTGGTGCGGTGGTCTCATCAAGAATATACTCCATCCATCTAGGAGTCAGAATAGCAAGTCCTAACCCATGCGTGATATCATAGAAAGCGGAAAGCTCGTGTTCCATCATATGGCAGCTTGGAGCCTGCTGTTTTCCAGCACCAATAAAGCCATTCAGTGCCCATGAGGAAGCCCACATCAGGTTAGCCCTTGCCTCATAATTGTCAGGCTCTTTTATTACAACAGGAGCATATTTGATGACAGTCTTAATCAGCCCTTCCATAAAGTAATCAACCATATACAGGGTGTCCTGTGTACTGAAATAAGCCGTATCAATAATATGGGATATAATGTCAACGCCACCACAGGCAGTCTGAAAAGCACTAACGGAATAAGTGTTGGTTGGGTCTAAGAAGGATACCTTTGGAAGCATCAGAGGATGAATAAGTCCCAGCTTATCATTGGTTTCAAGGTTGGAAATTACACCGCCACAGTCCATTTCAGAACCGGTTGCCGCAATGGTCAGCACGGTCACTATAGGCAGACAGGCAGTAATAGGGGCTTTATGGGTTACAAGATCCCAGCAGTCACCATCATAAAAAGCTGCGGCTCCAATAGCCTTTGTTGCATCAATCGTAGAACCACCGCCGACAGCCAATAAAACATCTATCTTTTTCTCTTTACAGATAGCAGCCCCCTGATTGACAGAAGTATGACGTGGATTTGGTTCGATTCCGCCGAATTCATATACTTCAAGTCCAGCTTTGATCAGTTCAGCCACGATCTTATCGTACAGATTGTTCTTTTTGATGGAACCTCCGCCGTAAGTCATGAGAACCCGATTGCCATACCGTTTCAGTTCACTCCCCAGGTTTTCAAGCTGATTCTCTCCAAAATAAACTTTTGTTGGTGCAGAATAAATAAAATTAGTATTCATGATTTTCATTCCTTTCCTTTATTTTCATTCTTCTTTTGGTGGACGTCCAAAGGTGTTACCTACAATTTCAATATGGAACAATATATCCGTATGTTAATCCTCCGATCTTTTTAGCTCTTTTTCTTTTGGAATGACTGCCTGTTCATATACTGCAATCTTATAATTCAGACGTTCCAGCGTTTTCTGCATGTCTGCCATTTTTGATATGAGTTGCTTACGCTGTTCGATAAATAGTTCTTTTCTGGCCTCGATGGTCGTATCACCCTGTTGAAACAGCCCAACATACTCAATCAATACTTCAATCGGAAGACCTGCATTTCTCATACATTTGATAAATTCGACCCACCTGCAGTCTTCTTCCGTATAATCCCTGATTCCGCTTTTATTGCGGTTAACATGAGGAATCAGTCCGATGCGTTCATAATAGCGGAGTGTATCCTGTGTAAGATCATATTTTTCGCTTACTTCTGTAATCGTCATGCTATTTCACCTCCTGACATCCGATATCATAACACCTGGAGTTAACTCCAAGTCAAGTAGATTCACGTGGTTTATTTACGCCCCGACTCTCCAGAATCTCGTTGGTGGCATGGATAAAGTCAAATGCCTTGGCAATGCCAACATACGGCACGGACTGATAGACAATCTCCTTCACTTCAACCGGGGGCACGCCGACGTTCAGCGCACCGCCCAACATAACCTTATATTCGCTCAGGGTCTGCATGGCAATGAGGGAAGCAAGAATGACTTTCAGTCTGGTTTTAGTGTCCAGATTGCTAAACTTAAGCACTTCGTCAAACGCGAAATTGTCGAACACCTCGATCAATTCCGGGTCGGTAACTTTTAGCGTGGATTTGTGGTTCGGGAACAATTCCTCGTGGTTCATTTCTGCTGTTTTACTGATTCTCATAACTCACCTCTTATTTCTTCGTCGGGAATGCGGGTGTCACATCAAATGTGGCGGAAACATCCTTTAATAGTTCCGTGATCTTCAAATGCTGCGGGCAGGCGCTTTCACACTGCTTGTAGCCGATGCAGTCGCCGGCCTTGCCGTGGTTGGCAGTGAGGTTCATATAGTAAACGAACTGGCTTGAAATATTGCTGGTCACCGCACGCTTTGCGCCGTTATAGAGTGCAAAGTAATCCGGAATCGCGATGTTCTTGGGGCAGTCTTTCTCACAGTATCTGCAAGTCGTGCAGGGAATGGCCGTGTTTTCATTGATGATATCGATGACCCGCCCGAGGATCTTGTATTCTTCCTTGTTCAAGGGCTTGAAGTCCGCCATGTAGGAAGTATTGTCGAGCAGTTGCTCCATGGTATTCATACCGCTGAGCACCATCATCACGCCCTCCTGACTGGCGGCGAACCGGATGGCCCAGGAGGGGACAGACGCCGTCGGATTATATTCCTTCATCAGCTGTACCGCTTCCGGGACAAGAGCAAGGTTGCCGCCCTTGCAGGGTTCCATTACAATGATTGGCTTTCCATGCTTTCTTGCCACCTCGTGGCATCTTCCGGATTGAATTCCGGGGTTTTCCCAGTCGATATAATTGATCTGCAGCTGAACAAAGTCCAACTCGGGATGAGCGGCCAGAATCCCGTCCAACAGCTCCGGCGTATCATGGAAGGACATGCCGAAGTTTTTGATTTTGCCCTCCTGCTTTTTCCGCAGGCCAAACCCAAAGCTGTCGAACTCACAAGCCTTCTTATAGGCGTTCACACCCATGTTATGAAGCAGGTAGTAATCAAAATAATCAACACCGCATTTTTCCAGCTGCTCATTGAAAATTCGTTCCATATCCTCCGCAGACTGAAAGTCTCTCATGGGCAGTTTTGTTGCCAGTTTGAATTCGTCCCTGTGATGTCTCTTTACAAGAGACTCTCTGACTGCATCTTCAGCCCGATAGCCATGATAGGTATAAGCGGTGTCAAAGTAAGAAAAGCCTTTTTCCAGAAAGGTATCCACCATTCTGTTGAAAGTTTCGGTATCGAAGGATGTCTGGTCATCCTTATCCATCAGTGGCAGCCTCATGCAGCCAAAGCCAAATTTTTTATCCATATCTGTCACCTCCGTCTTATTTCAGTAAGCTATTTCATCTGATAATCATTGGATACCGGGCATCACATAGAGTAGGGGCGATTACTCGCCCCTCTCACGGAACCGTGCATGCGGACCATCGCACACGGCTCTTCCATCAGTTCGCCTTTTTAGCACAAAGATTTTCGTAAACACCTAACAGACTGACAAAACCAATCTTTTCAAACCATTTAAGGTCAA
>LADV01000204.1 GCA_000961805.1 Peptococcaceae bacterium BRH_c23
TGAGATTAATCAGTAGATTTTATCATTCATGACCAGATTGGCTACCAGACCTATGATTCTCAGACATATTAGTATTATGGGTCTCGTTTTGATTGTTATGCGTTTGTTGGTGTTGTCTTGTTGTGACAGGTGCAGGCGTGACAGTTGCTGCCGGGGCGGTTGCTGGGGTGACAGCTGCTGGGGTTGTTGCTGGGGTGACAGCTGCTGCTGGGTGATTTGTGTTATGCGTTTGTTGGTGTTGTCCTGTTGTGACAGGTGCTGGGGTGACAGTTGCTGCCGGGTCAGTTGCTGGCGTGACAGTTGTTGCCGGGTCAGTTGCTGGCGTGACAGCTGCTGGGTCGGTTGCTGGCGTGACAGTTGTTGTTGGGGTTGTTGCTGCTGGGTCGGTTACTGGGGTACTTGTTGTTACAGTTGCAGTAGTGCTAGGGTCCACAGACGTTGCTGATGTAGCAGCACTAACTGCTGCAACCGCTCCGATTACCAGGCTAAGAGACAATGTACTTACCATTAGGGTATTTTTTATGTTTTTCATCAAAATCATCCTTCCTCAATCTAATTACAATAATCCATAAATCAACTACAATGGCACTTGTTTTTTTAACCTAGCTTTAATTTTTTCCTAATGACCACCCCTCTGTCTTCAGCAAGTTATTCGTAACTATTTGTTCATTTTCAGGGGTAGTTTAAAAATATTTAAAGAGCAAGTTTCACTCTGTTTTTTTATTCATGACCAGATTTGTTAAAGTGTCCGTTGATCTGGAATTATTAGTTATTTATGCAACAAAAATGAGACATTAATGTGACAATCCTGTAACATTCTATCCCCATAATGGGAATAGAATGTTTTTTTCTACCCCCAAAAACTGCTTCAGATTTACGAAAAACTATTAAGTGGAGGGATTAAGGTGCAAGAACAGGTTTTGAGAGATACCTTAATATCAGCCAAGAGCGGTGATCCTCTCTTACGAGAGGAACTTATACGATCTCATAAAGCATTTATAGCCAAGGTAAGTTCCAAAGTCTGCGGCAGGTATTTAACCTGGGATAATGACGATGAGCTCAGCATTGCTCTTTTAGCTTTTAATGAAGCGATTGACAACTTCGATCCTCAAGGAGGTGCTTCTTTTCACAGTTTTGTTCAAATGGTGATCCGCCGAAGATTAGTGGACTATTTTCGCAAAGAAGGCAAACATCAACATCTTTCCCTCTCACCCATGAACCTAGAGGATGAAGACCTGAGCCGCTACGATCTTGATACATCCCAAGAGCAATATCAAGAAAACGAGAACCAAGAGGTCTTTGCGGAAGTTGTTGAAAGCTACGTCCGCGTGCTATGTGACTATAAAGTGACGTTAGATGATTTGGTAAAAGTCTCCCCGAAACATAGTGACAGTAAGCAAACTCTCA
This sequence comes from Peptococcaceae bacterium BRH_c23, assembly GCA_000961805.1. Next base: position 1,408 of record LADV01000204.1, read on the forward strand.
CAAGGGCGGCCTTAGTTTTAAGCCATAACTCAGAACTTATGGCGCATCTTCAAAAACATAGACTTTTACCCATTAAAGAGCTGGAGATATTGACCGGCGTAAAACGCAAAGCCCTAGAAAAGGGACGAAAATATCTTATTGCTCTGGCTCTCATCTTATCTGAGCCGGCATTTTATCCGCTAAAAACTTTCATGCAGATTCCAGTAGAACTGGGAAAGTAGGTGAAGAAGTATGGAGAAAACCAAAGGCATCGTGATGCGAACCTCACCAAAGCTTACTGTCATCTTCACAGAGAAAGGTGACTTTTTGGAAATCGCTACTCCTAAAGAGCCGCCAAAAGTAGGCCAAACGATTGAGGTGATTATAAAACCTCAACGGATACCATCATTCCATAATTCCTGGCTTAAATATTCGACTGCAGCAGCAGTTTTATTAATTGTATTGAGCATCACTTCGTTCCTCTTATTCATTCCGAATATGGCGGTTGCATCCGTTGCGCTGGATATCAACAAAGGTATCGAGTTGCTTGTTAACAACCAAGGCAAGGTTATCAAAGTGCGCGATGTCAATGGAGGTTCAAGTATAGTGGAAGGAATGTCCTTCAAAGGGTTGAATGTATATCAAGCCGTTGATTTAATCGTGGAAAATGCCAACAATAAAGGAATGTTAAATGAGACTCAAAACCTAATTTTAGCCAACGTGGTACCGGTCAATAGGTGGGGAAATCAATTGATTGATTCCGAAATACTCCGAAACTCAATCCGTGATGAAATGATCCGCAGGAACCTGTCAGGAAGTGTGGTTGTCGGTCAAACGACCCAGAAAATCCAACAGGAAGCCCAGCAACAAGGAATGACGGTTAACAGTTATTTAATTTATGATCGATGTGAAGAGAAAGGTATCGCTGTTCAACCCGATACCCTCCGCAATGATGTGCAAAAAGCTCTGGTGGATGCGAATGTTAGTGTAGCCAGCCTTTTCCCTGAAGAAAGTTTGGAGGTAAGAGCACAAAACTGGAAAGGTAACCTCGAAGCTACCAAGCCAGAACCAAATGTACAAAGGGGTTCAGAACACAACCAACCTTCAAATATGGAATCAAAGACTACAGAGAACCATAGTAATACGGACCGTTCCAAGAACCAGAGCCAATCATCCGCTGGCAGCACCTCTAGTAATTGGAGCGAACCCAGTGAATCCAGCCATTCTCCAGTAAATCAACCTCCACAAGAAACATCCCATGATTCGACAAAACCGAGTTCCGACCAAATATCCCCTGACCACAGCACAACGGAAAGTACCACACCACCACAACCTACGAACCCTCCCTATAACGGGGAAACAGATCAAGATCAAAATCATCCCACAGAGAAAGAAGATGGATTAAATACTCAGCCCCAATCCAATTGGCCGCAGAGTACGGGTGAGCACACAGAGGAGGATAGAAGGGATTCATGATAAAAAATCAAACGAGAAGACGAGCGAAATGCTTGGTCTTCTCGTTTGATTTTAAGCTTGTCACTCCTTCGGATTGCCAATCTGCGTTCTCTGCTGAAGAAAGCCGTAAAGTGCAGGAATCATCGAAATCAGAACAATCGCTAAAATAACTAGCGTAAATTTATTCCTTGTAGCGGGAAGGTCCATTTTGTAAGTCAGTTATATTAACGCAAATAATCCAAAGGATTGGTTGTGTCCCCTTTGACAATAACCTCAAAATGGACGTGCGGCCCGCTAGAACGCCCGGTTGAACCCACCAATCCAATCGTTTGACCCTGAGAAGCCGTCTGTCCGGCAGAAACAAGAAGTTTCGAGGAATGGGCATAACGTGTCATAACTCCGTTTCCGTGATCAATAAGAATGCTTTTCCCATAATTCCCATTCCACCCTGCACTAATCTAATACTGACTTGTCTGTTCCTCTAACTTTATGTAACGTAAAAATAACAAAACTGTGACAATCCTGTAACATTCTACACCCATAATGGGAATAGAATGTTTTTTTCTACCCCTCGAAACTGTTTTAGTTTTACGAACTACTATTAAGTGGAGTGATTAAGGTGCAAGAACAAGTTCTGAGAGAAACCTTAATATCAGCCAAGAGCGGTGATCCTCTCGTACGAGAGGAACTTATAAGATCTCATAAAGCATTTATAGCTAGGGTAAGCTCCAAAATCTGCAGTAGGTATTTAACCTGGGATAATGACGATGAGCTCAGCATTGCTCTTTTAGCTTTTAATGAAGCGATTGACAGCTTCGACCCTCATGGAGGAGCTTCTTTTCACAGTTTTGTTCAAATGGTGATCCGCCGAAGATTAGTAGACTATTTTCGCAAAGAAGGCAAGCATCAACATCTTTCCCTCTCGCCCATGAACCTAGAAGATGAAGAGCTGAGCCGCTACGATCTTGATACTTCCCTAGAACATTATCAAGAAAACGAGAACCAAGAGGTCTTTACGCAAGTCGTTGAAAACTACGTTCGTGTGCTCTGTGACTATAACGTAACGTTAGATGATTTAATAAAAGTCTCCCCGAAACATAGTGACAGTAAGCAAACTCTCACAAGGGCGGCCTTAGTTTTAAGCCATAACCCTAGACTTATGGCGCATCTTCAAAAACATAGACTTTTACCCATCAAAGAACTAGAGTTACTGACCGGCATAAAACGCAAAGTCCTAGAAAAGGGGCGAAAATATCTTATCGCCCTGGCACTCATCTTATCCGAACCAGATTTTTATCCGCTAAAAATATTTATGCAGCTTCCAGAAGAACCGGGAGAGAAGGTGTAAGCAAAAATGGAGAAAACCAAAGGGATCGTTATGCGGACTTCGTCAAAGGTTACTGTCATCTTCACGAAAAAAGGTGACTTTTTAGAAATTCCTACTCCAAAAGAGCCACCTGTTGTAGGTCAGACTATTGAAGTCGATTTAAACCCGAAGCGATTATCTGTGTTTCATAATTCCGCCTTGAAGTATGCAACTACAGCAGCAGTATTATTGCTTGTTCTGAGCATCAGCGTTTTTTCCCTCTTATTCATTCCGAATATGGCAGTAGCCTCGGTCGCTCTAGATATTAATAAAGGCATCGAGCTTTTGATCAATAAAGAGGGCAAAGTTATTAAAGTACAAGATGTCAATGGTGGTTCAAGTATAGTGGATGGAATATCCATCAAAGGGCTGGACGTGTATCAAGCCATTGATTTAATCGTAGAAAACGCCAATAATAAAGGAACGCTAAACGAAACTCAAAACCTAGTCTTAGCCAGCGTGGTACCGCTAAATAAGTGGGGAACCCAAATTATTGATACCGAAAAACTTCGAAACTCCATCCGTGATGAAATGACTCGCAGCAACCTGTCCGGAAGTGTGGTTGTCGGTCAAACGAACCAGAAAATCCAACAGGAAGCCAAGCAACAGGGCATGACGGTTAACAGTTATTTAATATATGATCGATGCGAAGAGAAAGGTATAGCTGTTCAACCTGATACCCTCCGTAATGATGCTCAAAAAGCTCTGGTGGATGCGAATGTTAGTGTAGCCACCCTTTTCCCTGAAGAGAGTTTCGAGGTAAGAGGACAAAATTGGATAGATTACTCCACAGATGCCAAGCAAGAGCCAACTGTTCAAAACGGCCCAGAATACGAACATCCTTCAAATATGGAATCAAACACTACAGAGAACCATAGTTATATGGACCGTTCCGAGAGCCAAAACTGGTCATCCGGCAGCAACTCCAGCAACTGGAGTTCACCTAAGGCTTCCGGCAATCCTCCTGTAAATCAACCTACGCAAGGAACATCCCCTGATTGGAGCAAACCGAGTTCCGGCCAAGTCTCCCCTGACTACAAGATGCCGGAAAGTTCCACACCGCAACAACCTGCGAACCCTTCCTATAACGAAGATCGGGATTATGAAAATCCAGATGAGGAAGAGCACGACTATTATAATAATCAAACCCAGTCCAATTGGCGCCAGAATTCGGGTGAGCAGTCAGAGCGGGATAGAAACGGCTCGTGGTAATAAAACCACTCAGATAGAAAAACACGGGGAAGCCTCAATTGGTCCTCCCCGTGTTTTTTATTAATTTGACAAAACCGCTTTTACCACATTCCTCCGTAATAACCATTACCGTAATAACCGCAACAGCCGTAACCATAACCGTTGCCATAACC
>LADV01000001.1 GCA_000961805.1 Peptococcaceae bacterium BRH_c23
TCTTCAACCTTAAACCGGCCATCCCGAAACGACGCGAATAATTTAATGGTTACACGCACTTCTGTCTCTCCTTTCAATGATTCGATGGCTACCTATATGCCCAAGTACTTCGAAGGGGGGACCCCAAAAAGGTCCCCCTAAAAAACTCTATGATATTTTACCAAGTTTGCTATAGGATATACTATCGTGAACTACGCTCCATTAAAATGGAGAGCTTCAAGATTCTAGGCAACGAGTGAACATCTCGTTAAACCTATCCATCGTTGGCGTGCCCCAACACAACTACTGAGGTTTCCAAAGAACCCTATATGAATATTATACCATATTTGGTGAATGTATGTTGACAATTATCTCCCCATTAAAATGGGGAGATAATTGTCAAGATGTCCTAAATTCCTAGGTTTTTAAGGGTTTCAGCTGTTGGTACGCCAGCTACATCCCATCCACGTTCAACATAGTACGCAGGTAGAAGCTCCGGTAATCTGTGCACACTTCCTTTTGAAGGACCTGATGGAATTCCATCCTCTAATAAACGTTTTGGCAGTGTGTCATCAGCCATGGTCATTCCGACTCTTAAGTTTTGTAAACGTTCAACGTTCCAAATCCGATCTCCACAAGCCAATAGTTCAGCGTCCGTATAATCGGAACCGGTCACAGCGTTTACGAGCTCAGTGTAATCAGATAGGCCAAGGGCGAAAGAAGTGAACAAGCACAATCCAAGGGAGTCGATGACAGCCGTCAAATCTTGGAAGATCTTAACCCACGTTGTTTTTCCCTCAAGGGAATCCTTATCCAGTTTTTCTGGAAGGCCGATGATTTCCGGAGAAACCATATACCCACGAACGTGACAACCGCCACGGTTACTAGTCGCATATTGAAGACCATGACCTTGGATACCACGAGGGTCATAGGCTGGAAGATCAAGTTTCTTAACCGACATGGACAACTCTGGGACGCCATAGCTTTCTGCCAAGCGATAAGAACCCTGTGCCAATTTAGCTCCAAGGCCTTCAGCATAAGCCATTTTACGCACCCATTCTACCATTCCTTTGCCATTTCCGAACTCCAGTGGTGTCCCCTCAAGCTCTTCTGGCTTAATATATCCGCGTTGTGCCAGTTCCATAGCTGTGGCAATGGTGCAGCCAGCTGAAATCGAGTCCAGCCCATATTTATTACATAAATCATTGGCGGCATGAACTGCATCAAAATCATGGACTCCACAGTCAGCACCAAAGGCCCATGCTGCCTCATACTCAGGTCCAGCGCCTTCGCCGCCTTCCCATTTACTATAGCGACCACAAGCAATCGGACAGCGATAGCAAGCATCTTTTTTGATCAGGTGGTTTGCAGTCATGGTTTCTCCGCTAATTTTATCCGCATCAGGATCATATGCGTCTTGGAAGTTATTTACCGGAAATATTCCGCTTTCATTAACAATGTTAACAAGTACAGCTGTACCGTAGGTTCCAAGTCCTTGGCCAGTTACACCATTTTCCTTGAGTTTTCCCAAAGCCGCGCTTAAGACTTTTTTTATTTCATCCGGATTCGCATTTTCGACCTTTCCTGTTCCACGAACAACAATCGCCTTAAGATTCTTTGATCCCATGACAGCACCCACGCCACTTCGTCCAGCCGCACGGAATTTGTCATTCATGATCGATGCCACCAGAGAAAGATTTTCACCTGCGGGGCCAATGGTTAAGACTTTCGCTTTTTCATCCCCAAATTCCTGCAATACAGCCTCTGTTGTCGCATAAACATCTTTACCCCAGAGATTAGCTGCATCTTTAATTTCCACTTTGTCGTCGTTAATGGCAATATACACAGGTTTAGCTGCTTTGCCTTCCAAGATTACCATATCATAACCAGCAAACTTAAGCTGAGCTCCCCAATATCCCCCTGAGTTCGAAGAGGCAGCAACTCCATTGAGCGGGGATTTTGTCACAACCATATACCGGCCAGACGTTGGAGCGTTTGTTCCTGTGAGTGCTCCCGTAGAAATAAAGATTTTATTTTCGGGAGAAAGAGCATCTACATCTGCTGCGACTTCATCAAAACACATTTTCCCAGCAAGCCCACGCCCACTCAAATATTTCTTCGCAAGTTCCATGTTTAAAGGCTCAGTACTAACATTCCCCTCTGTTAAATTAATGCGCAGAATTTTACCAGCATACCCACCCATGAATCTTCCTCCTCGTTTCTTTTTCTCCGCTAAACATTTCCTTCAGTAATTAAACTTAAAAACTAACCCCAAAGCGGTCTTACTCATTATTATATAGCAATTATCATACCAAATGTTTCAAACTTCAAAATTAAACCAAATTTTAAGAATTAATCTTGCAATTAAAGTTTTAGAATATACTTATTCCAATTAAACCAAACTTAATCTAACTTAAACTAACTAAAACAATCTATTTAACACAAACTATTTAACACTAAATTTTATCCAAAAAAAACTAGATATAAGGTTGTAAGACTACCCAAAATTACTAGTTGTTCCGTTTTCGATCAGTTTTGCCGATACTTACGCTCCAATATGGAACAGTTTTTGCAAGTCTACTTCCAACTAACCTGTTGTTTGATTTATATAAATATGGTATTCTGACAATCATAAGGATAAAGAAAATCTATGCCTAGAAAGGAATGGGTGCGATATGGGGAACCATTGGAATCGTTTTATAAATGGCGAGAGCGTTGAATCCGAAGTCACTCCTTCCATCTTTCGTTCTTGGCAGAGAAGCGTAGAGTTTCAAGTAGACCATTCGCTAATTTCTAATCAGGACATTCTGTCTATTCCACGCCTTAATGAACGCCGAGAGGCTCAAAATTCTCTAATCCGTGCGGGCGAAACTGTTTTGCCTTACATTTTTAGTTTGCTTGGAAGCACGAATTACACCGTTTTGTTGGGGGATAACGATGGCTATATTATGGAAGCTATTGGTGACGCGCCCTTTATGAGTAAAGCCCAAAAGGTGAATTTAAGTCCTGGCGCCAGTTGGAGTGAAGAAATTCGAGGAACCAACGCCATCGGAACTGCTCTCCGTGATAATGCCCCCATCTCCGTCTTCGGTTGGGAGCACTTTGTACACGATAACCATTTCTTAGCCTGCTGGGCTGCCCCGATTCAAAACAGCAAGGGTGCGCCCCTAGGAGTTTTAGATATCAGTGGGGAAGCCAGTCTTGATCGACAAAAGATCTTAACCATCGCGACGATGGGCGCAAGTATGATTGAGAAAAACTTGCGACTTTTTGAGCTAGAGAATGAGCTTAAATTTTACCAAGAAGGAGCCAAGCTAGCTTCCTCACTTTTACAACAAGGATTTCTGTCCATTAATCACGCCGGCATTATTACTAACATCAATGCTCTCGGCGCTGCACTGCTTGGGCGTAGACAAGAAGATATCATCGGACAACTCGCCGTAGACATCTTCAGTACGCCCAAAGGATGGATGTTAAGTGGACATTCTCTGGATCTCCGTTTAAAAGATCACGCCGGGCAAGACATTTCCTCTCGCTTAAATCGTGTGGTCAACGAAGCTGGCCAACCATTAGGTGCCGTTGGAACGCTTCAGCTCGCTCAGGAATCTCCATCCAATACCTTATGGGTAGGAAATAGCCAGCTCTCGCAGCGCACTCTGGCACGAGCCTCGAAAGTTGCCTCAACCCATTCTTCCGTACTCATTCACGGAGAAAGCGGGACAGGTAAGGAAATAATTGCTCGGACAATTCATCAGCTTAGTCCACGTTGCGAAGGGCCATTTGTTGCTTTGAACTGTGCTTCACTATCTTCTACACTGATTGAAAGCGAGTTATTCGGCTATGTTGAGGGTGCCTTCACTGGAGCACGCCGAGGCGGGAAACCCGGGAAATTTGAATTAGCGGACAAGGGGACTATTTTCCTTGACGAAATTGGAGATATGCCCTTGAATGTACAAGCGGCACTCCTTCGAGTACTCCAAGAAAAGGAAGTTACCCGAATCGGGGATACAAAAACTATAAAAATTAATGTAAGGGTCATTACCGCATCGCACAAAGACCTCTGCGAGCTGGTTGAGACAGAACGTTTCCGCTTAGATTTATTTTATCGTCTGAAAGTCGTCACCATAGAATTACCTCCATTGCGTGAACGATCTGAAGACATCAGAGATTTAGTTCCCCATTTCATCCGTAAAGCCTGCGAATCGTTTGGCGGTCCAATCTTGGGGATTCAAGAAGATGTATATTCCCATTTATTAGCGCACACCTGGCCTGGCAATGTCCGGGAGCTAGAGAACTGTATTGAGAGCATGGTTGCTTTAGCAGATAGCTCGATTCTAACCGTAGCAGACTTGCCGGATGAATTTAAGCAGACCGTTTCAAAATCCGAACCCGCTACCGAAACCTTACTAAATCAACAAACCAAACAGACGATCCTCTATGCACTAACCCAAACCAAAGGAAAAATCGCACCAGCCGCTAAAATCTTAGGAATCGGACGCAATACGCTCTATCGCAAGATTAAAGAGCTAGATATTAAATTCTGAAACAAGGGGGTGTCGTAAGCGTGTCATGGGGACGGTCCTTTTAACACACTTTTTCAAGTGTGTAGGGAAAACACTGGGACAGGTTCACTGTTTCGCACGAATTTGTTACAATACTTTTAAGATAAAATAATCCCTGGAAGCCTAATTTCAGCAGGCTCCAGGGATTATTTTTAATTGACGAGAGAAAGTTTGTTTCAAGCTCTGCCAACTGCTTTGAGTAAGCCTTGAATTAAGGCTTGTGGCCGCGGTGGACAACCTGGTATAAAGACATCTACCGGAATAATATTATTAACTCCACCGGAACTAGCATAGCTTTTACCGCAAATACCACCACTGCAAGCACAGGTGCCGACAGCTAAGACAAGTTTCGGTGCGGGGGTAGCTGCAAAGGTCTTATGCACGGCAATTTCTAAGTTTCTGGTTACTGGCCCAGTCACCATCAGCAAATCGGCATGACGAGGAGAAGCCACAAAATCAAAGCCCAGACGTTGTATATCATAAACAGGGCCGGTTAGAGTCGTCATTTCCCAGTCACAGGCATTACAGGACCCTGAATCGAGGTGGCGTATGTGAACTGAATGTTTAAA
>LADV01000002.1 GCA_000961805.1 Peptococcaceae bacterium BRH_c23
GGTTTCAATCCTTCTGCTACTTTAAGCATGGCTAATTTCATGATATCCGCGGCTGTACCCTGCACAGGGGTGTTCATAGCAATCCTCTCTCCAAACTGGCGTTGAACTCGATTGGAATGAAGTAGCTCTGGAATGCGCCTTAGACGATTTAACAGGGTGCGAACTTGGCCCTCTTTTTTAGCCTGTGTCACGACGTCTTCCAGATACTGTTTTACTCCACCATAACGTTTAAAATACTGCTCGATATAGAACTTTGATTCTTTGCGTGGAATCCCTAAGTCCCTTGATAGACCAAACTCAGTTAAACCATAGACTAAACCAAAATTGACTGCCTTAGCACTTCGGCGCATGTTCGAGGTTACCGCATCAAGCGAGATACCAAAAACTTCGGCTGCGGTCCGAGTGTGGACATCCTGTCCCAGGGCAAATGATTCACAAAGAAGAGGATCTTGAGAATAGTGAGCTAAAATCCGCAGCTCTATTTGAGAATAATCCGCGGATAGAAGTACCCATCCGGGTTCCGTGGGATGAAAGACTTTTCTAAGCAAGCGCCCCTGCTCCAGTCGAATTGGGATGTTCTGCAAATTCGGTTCCGTACTCGATAAACGACCGGTTGTCGTTACGGTTTGTTGGAAGGTGGTATGAATCCGGCCATCCTTCGCTTGAGCGAGTAAACCATTTACATAGGTAGACATCAATTTATTCAACTGCCGATAGTCGAGAATCTTCGTAACGACAGGATGAGCTAAGCGCAATTCCTCTAAGGTCTCCGCATCTGTGGAATAACCTGTTTTCGTTTTCTTTGCAGTCGGTAAGCCTAGTTTTTCAAAAAGAATGGTTCCCAACTGTTTCGGGGAATTAATGTTAAAGGTTTCCTCAGCTAGGGCATAAATGTCCTGTTCTAACTGTCTTAAGGTCAGACTTATCCCTTCGCCAAAGGTCGTCAATTGCTCGGAGTCCACGGCGATTCCGTGTCGTTCCACTTGCGCGAGCACCAAGCTTAACGGTTCTTCGATGTTATGCAGTAGTTCTGAAAGGCCAAGTGATTGAATTTCTTCTTCAAACTTAAGGGCGACTTGAGCTAAGGCTGCCGCTTCTTCAGCAATAGTTTCGAAAACCGCTTGATTCGGAACATATTCTTTAACTAAATCAAGGGGCGCGAATTTCGGTCGCGAGGATTGAATTAGATAGGAAGCTAAGCTTAGATCTAGGGCTAATCCCTTCATGACCACTCCTTCATTAGCAAGTAATAAAGCCACGGTTTTACTGTCCGCCAAGGTCTTAGGAACCTGGTAACTCCCCATCAATTTCAGCCACGCTTCAAAAACTCTCGTAGACGCATCCTTACGAGTCAGTTTAAACGTCTCACCTTGGGTAGCCACTCCCCATTCTAACCAGCGCCCCCCTTGTAAACCGGTTCCCTCATAACGACAGGCTAACGTGAGTGGAATATTCTTGGCTTGCCACTCTCCGATCTGAGCAAGCCAGCCCTCTTCTGTCAAGGTGCGTTCTGGCCAATTCTCTAACAACGCTTCTGGGCTTTCACTTAAAGGTCCTTCGTCATCTTTATGACGCTCATGCCACAAACGCGTCACATTCTTCAGATCATATTTTTGCAAGACAGGAAGCACTTTGGCAGCTTTTGAGCGGCGATAAACAAAATCGTCGCTAGAAAACGCCAGCGGAACCTCTGTCAGCATCGTCGCTAGCTTTTTGCTCAAGATTGCCTGATCTGTATAGTCCCTCAAATTACTCTGTACCTTTTTACCGGATACTTTATCAACATTCGCTAAAACGCCCTCAACCGTTTCAAATTCCCAGAGTAATTTTAGCGCGGTTTTCTCTCCGATTCCTGGAACCCCAGGGATATTATCGGAGGTGTCACCCATTAGACCCTTAAGATCAATGATTTGATGGGGACGTAGTTGGTAACGTTCCCATAAGGTCGTTTCATCGTAACGTTCGACTTCACTGATTCCTTTTTTGGTCAGGAAAATATTCGTCCTGGGTGAAATGAGTTGCAGGGCATCTTTATCCCCTGTATAAATCTGAATTTTCATTCCCTGTGCTTCCGCTTGTTTGGTTATAGCGGCAATCAGGTCATCTGCTTCATAGCCCGCTAGCTCAAGCATAGGGACTTCCATTTCCGTTAATATTTCTTTGAGGTAATCAAATTGAGGGCGCAGTCCCTCCGGGGTTTCTTTACGTTGCGCTTTATACCCGGCATACTGTTCAATCCGAACCGTTGCCTTAGTTTTATCGAAAGCTACCACCCAGTAATCTGGATGTTGCTCATGTTCCAATCTAAAGAGCATGGTTAGAAAACCATGCAAAACATTCGTTGGTCGCCCATCGGCCGTGGTCAGCGGCGGGAGCGCATAAAACGCGCGATTTGCAAGGCTGTTTCCGTCTAATATCACCATCCGTGGCATCCTGAAAACCCCCAATCTTTCACCGTTAACTATATCATATCTGCTAATTTCTAACAAACGATAGGAGTGCTTACTGGGTTATGTTTATTAGAAATCTCGAGTAGATCTAAGAGTATTAATCAAACTGAAGGAAACCGAAAGTTTTCCGAATCAGAAGAGCCGACTACCAGAATAGGCAGTCGGCTCTGGGTGAAGCATGGAAAAGTTTCTGTTACTTTTTTCTCTGAACTGATTCTAAAAGATTGCAACTTCCCATGTTGAAGGAAATTGAGCAAATGACTCTGGGGGTACATTCTTAGACCTCAAGTGGCAAGATAAATTCATTCTCAACTGCGGACTGAAGTCCCTTGTCATAGTTTATAAGTTCAACGATATAACCTAGACCGGGGATCTGATGTAATACCGCTGCTACTACCGGGGAAACCCGAGCAGCCGTAATGAAAGTGGCGAGTATAAAACAGGCCACGAGCGTACTCCATTTGCGAAACTTCCATGTCTTTTGGCTTTTTATTCCTTGGGCTAAACCCTTTCGAATATAATCGTTAAGATCAGTGGGTATAGGCATTTCAGTAGCTCGAGGCTTGGCTAGAACTAGTTCATCATGTTCACATTTAAAACTATTTTCGAGACCATCCGAGGCATCTAATTCATTAAGAGCCTCTATTTCTTCTATCGTATCATTTGTCATCCTTTTTACCTATCTCATCCTTCTTAGCGAGCTCACCCTTCTTACCTAACTCATCCATCAACGCAAGCTGGCTAGCGTTATTCTCTATTCTTTTACTCCCACCCATTCTTCTCGCTCAGACATGACTATCCCCCCTTTCTCGAAGAAGTTCCTTGAGCTGTTTATACGACTAACAGTAAACAAGTAACCAATTCCTGAGTTCAGGATAACCGGGGGTATGACTAAAGTGGACATCCGGTGGACTTGTTATCCGATGGCCAAACTCTACTAGAGTTAAAATCCACTTGAAGCAAGCATTCCTTAAAATTCATATTGAGAAAGGACTTTTTTCGCCCTTAGCTGGGACAAATTTAAGGACTGCCAGGGTTGCTTTTGAGATAACCTTTCTTGTTGTTGCTCTAAATAATCTTTAATATCAATTGACATTCTTTCGTCATCAGTCATTCCATCATCATTAGACATTCTTTCGTCATTAGCCATTCTTTCGACCAAATTTACTATCCCTGGTATACTATCATAGGACAAGTTCCTCAAATAATAAGTATCTAGCCTACCAGTTTCGAAATACCGAGCTATATTATTTTTGGCGATCAAAACATCGATGTTGGCGAAATTAAGGATCATATAAGCTATTATTGTGATAACTATATACGGTTTAAGCAGAGAGATCCGTTCATTCCAGATTTTATAAAACGCTACCGCGAATAAGACAAACAGGAACATCATGAAACTATGAGTTAACACCCTTAAATATGTATACCCAAAGGCTGCTTCATAAAGTGACATTCTGAAAAAAGCTGATGTAAGGATTACCATGGTACAGAGAACAAGGAGAGAGTGCAAAATACGAACAGTTCTTGCAACTAGTTTTCCATCTTTTCTGGTGAATCTAAGACTGCTTAATAAAAGACTAAAATTAATTAGCGTGACCATTAATAATTCAAAGAAGCCTCTTCGTGCATATTGTGCATACGTGAAATCTGCTGGCAGAGCATTATTTAAGGAATCAAACATATAGCCAAACTGAATAAGTGTAAAGCTTAAATAGACACAATTAATGAGACTCAATATAGTTATGGAGATAACCGGATCCCAACTGTTCTTTATTGTTGCAGTGTCTCCTTGCTGCATCTGAGTTTTCATCCTGTCATTGGGTCTTAAGAAGCTCCAAGTATAGCTAAATACAAGGATACTTATGAGAAAAGCAAGCAAACTCTGTAATGAAAAATCAGTCATGTTAATAGTTCCAAATGAGCTCGTTATCTCATCTATGAAATGCTTGAAAACCCTGTCGGCAGACGTAAGGAGGGTAATGATAATTATTAAAAGGGGAATAGAAATCGCCAAACCGATAAGAACTTTCTTGATAACATCCTGCTTTTCATGACTCTTGCTAATACGCATAGAGTTCAATACCACTACAAATGGTTTAGCGGTATTGCCCAAGGCACGATTAATAATTCCCTGAAAAATGTCTTTAATAAACCTTGCCTCAAACCACTTGTGTTTGTTTTCTTCATTGATCAAGATCGTTTGGGCGATGATTAATATGGGTATAATCAAAAAGTTTAAAACCGCAAAAATTTGATTTGAAAAGATGAAATACGTTGAAGACAAGGCGATAATAGGTATACTCAAAAAACATCCTACTTCAAATTTAAATTTTACCTTGTGGCGGAGATTCCCTAAAAAAACGATATAGAATGCGCTGACAAAAAGCGGGTAGGAAATCCCGAGTGGTTTTTTATAAAATAAAATATTAAAGAGAACCCCTAACAGGACTGAACAGACCAGGAGGTAGATATCCTCTTTTTTGACGACAGTTTTGTTAGCCTCAGCCTCTTTTTCTTGAACTATCACTAAGTCCTCCATATGCTTATTGCCCCTTTCAAAGATTATCTATTTAGAAATATCATCATCTTCATACGTTAAAATATCTCCGGGTTGGCAACACAATGCTTTGCAGATGGCCTCTAGGGTGGAAAAGCGTATGGCTTTTGCTTTATTGTTCTTTAGAATTGATAAATTTGCTTGGGTCAGGTCTATTTTTGAAGCAAGTTCAGATGAACTTATCTTTCGTTTTGCCATCATTACGTCCAGGTTTACGATAATTGACATATTACAGCCAGCCTCCATTATATTGTTAAATCATTTTCTTCTTTCACGATCACGGCTTGTCGAAAAACCTCCGCTAAGATAATCGAGAAAAATCCAGTGATGATAAACATCAAAAAGCCATGAGTTACCAATAAGATATTTGATTCCCTCAAGGACATAATTTGAGTGAGAAAGTCATTTATCCTCTTGCCAGTCTGTATTCTTTTCTCCGGCTGTGAGTGATGAGAAAAAAGCCACGCCATTCTTCCTAGACTCAACCATAGAGGAACTGGTAGTCTTAGATTGGTATCAAGGATCGGCGAAATGGGTACTTCTCTTAATAAATCCGTAGTTACTATTTTGCATTTACTAATATTTTGAGCTGTTTGAAGTGCTCTCTGTAAATCACTCGAAAAGCACAGGTCCCAGTTGTTATAACATAAATCCACCGGAATTTGTCGCACGTCAGCGATATCATACTGCCTTACCCACTCTTTAAATTCTCCCGAGGTTACTACTTTTTGAGATGAATGGATTACTTCAAAGTGTCTTACCAAACCAATTCTCATTTTTCCTCCTCAACATCAAGAAAATGACACCATCTGAAATGCAACGTGAAGTAGTTCAGACTATAAATCCTCATTTTACAGTGCTTCATTCCATAACATCGCCATCTTTTTTTCTCTGCCATGCATAATATTTATTACCACGTGATTTTACTGATTCAATACCTTTTTCTTTGATAATTTTCAAGTTATCTTCTATTACATATCCATAACTATTCTTTAGAAATTTCAATTTATCACAGTTGTCAAAATCGCTACATTGCCAGCATCCATGATACTCTTTGGATTTTATGCATTTTAACGCCTTACAATCATGTGTATTTCCGCCAATAGAGCAACCACCTTTTTCTTGACATGTAGCTTTACACTGCAATTTTATTATTCCGTCAAGAATTCATAAACTCAGGCATTTGTTTAAAAACATCGAAGTGCTTACCAACTCCGTCCCATATTTGGCTTTCACTTATATCCAGATGCTCTCCCAGGACTTCCCAACTTTTTCTTTTACTACACAACGTAAGAAACCTATCTAATTCATGGTTCATAATCAATTCTTTTAATTTATATGCAGTTTCATATATTTCTTTTTTATAAAACATACAATCACAACAAGTTAATCCGCAAGGACATACTAATTTCTTATCCATAATTACTCCCCCCAAAAAATATTCCTTTCATTCTATTATTTCTGTAATTCCATCTTTCTCGTGTCTTTCCTTCATTTGTTTATCAAATGGATACTCTTCGCATTCAATACCTTCCAAATCCGGGCAAGGACGCCCAGCCTCTCGCATGGTCTGCTACATTACTTCCCAAAATATCAACATTGAGATCATCACCAATATGAATGCACTGTGTAGGAACTTTACCTATTTCCCACATGCCTGCATAAATATCCTTTTATCAGGTTTGGAGTAACCTCTATCGCGTAATTGATTGACAAAATCTTCTTCCTTACCATCAGAAACTTTTTTAGTTTGAAATATCTGGGAAATCACCGTCCATAGTTATTTTCTTCCTTGTACCTCTACCCCTTGGTATTGCTGTTTTTGTTGGCATTCTGTGTAACATCCTGTTTATCAGGGAACGTGAACCGTTGCCCTTAATAATCTATCGGTCACACTTACCAGCGAATGTAACGGTCTAAAAACAGAAAAGAGCTGGTAATTTCTTACCAACTCTGCTAAACCCTTGATATTGCTGTGTTTTAGAAACTGTGGTGGGCGAGGGGGGACTTGAACCCCCACATACTCACATATATCGGATTTTGAGACCGACGCGTCTGCCATTCCGCCACTCGCCCAGATATAATTCCGTCAGATGAATCATGACGGCCTAGTTATAATAACACTAAACTTAAGCCTTAGTCAAGCTTTTTCGCCAAATTAATATCCGCCGTTTCTTGGAAAACTCCAATGGCTCGCAATTTCTGATATCGCTTTTCCCGTAGTGCTTCGGGACTTTCCAAGCGCAGACGCACGAGATACTTGGAAATGACCTGAGATAACTCTTCGGCGGTTTGATTCAGGTTATTATGAGCCCCACCCTGTGGCTCACGTACTAATTCATCCGCTACTCCAAGTCTCAACAAATCTTGTGCTGTAAACTTAAGAGCGGCGGCTGCTTCCTTAGCCTTAGACGTGTCCTTCCAGAGAATTGAGGCACAGCTTTCTGGGGCAATCACTGAGTAAAAGGAATTCTCAAGCATCAAGACGACATTGCCCACCCCAAGCGCAAGAGCTCCGCCACTTCCACCTTCACCGATGACGGTACTGATCACGGGGACGTGATAACCTGACATGGCGAGTAGGCATCGGGCAATAGCCTCACCCTGCCCTCGTTCCTCGGCCCCTAAGTCACAGGCGGCACCGGGAGTGTCAATAAACGTCAAAATCGGACGCCCGAACTTTTCAGCCTGATCCATCAAGCGCACCGCTTTACGATATCCTTCTGGATGAGGCATGCCGAAATTGCGCTTAATATTCTCCTTTGTATCTTTACCCTTAACCTGAGCGATCACGGTCACCGCAATCCCGTGGAAAAGAGCGATCCCGCCAGCAATCGAGAGATCATCTGCAAAAAGTCGATCCCCTTTTAGTTCTATGAAATCCTCAAACAACAGGGGAGCATAATCATAAAAGTTCGGACGCTCGGAATGTCTGGCAATTTGGACTTTTTGCCAAGGTTCTAGGTTTCCGTAAATCTCCTTCTTCAGAAGAGCTGCTTTCTTTTCAAGGGTAACCACTTCTTGAGAAAGGTCAATTCCCTTGTCAGCGGAAAACTTCTGGAGTTCCGAAATTTTCTGTTCTAGTTCCGCAATCGGTTTTTCAAATTCAAACAGTTGCGCCATACTGAGCCCCCTCCTGATGGTACCGCAGTAAGCGTGCTAAAACAGTCCGCATCTGAGTACGCGCCACAATCAGATCTATTAGACCATGCGCTTGGTTAAACTCAGCCGTCTGTGCTCCTGCCGGAAGTTCTTGTCGCATGGTCTGTTTGATGACACGAGGTCCCGTAAATCCTATCAAGGCATTGGGTTCAGC
The DNA here is from genome assembly GCA_000961805.1 of Peptococcaceae bacterium BRH_c23. The sequence goes on from LADV01000002.1 coordinate 8,327, forward strand.
AATCAAAATATCCCCCAGCGAAGCATAGCTGGCCGTCACCCCACCAAAGGTAGGATCTGTGAGCACAGAAATATACAGCAAGTGGCTTTCCGCTAATTTTCCCAAAGCTGCACTCGTCTTGGCCATCTGATACAGTGACAGAATTCCCTCTTGCATCCGAGCACCACCCGACGTGGAAAATATAACGACTGGCAAGCGCAATTCCATCGCTCGTTCAATCGCACGGGTAATTTTTTCCCCTACGACAGAACCCATACTGCCCATCATAAAACTTGCTTCATTAAAAGCGATGACAAAAGGAACTCCTTCAATTTTAGCGCGCCCTGTCAGTACCCCTTCAGTCATACCGGATTTTTCCTGAGCCTCAAGGAGCTTTTCTTGATAACCGGGAAATTCCAAAGAATCTTGGGTGAGTAATCCCGCATCCCACTCTTCGAAACTGTTTTCATCCACCAGTAAGGCTAAGCGATCTCTACCTGAAATCCGAAAATGGTACTCACAGGTCGTACACACTCGCGCGTTTTCCTCGAGATTTTTATTAAAGAGAACTTCCCCACACTCCGGGCATTTGACCCATAGACCATCGGGTACTTCTTTCTTGCTCACTTGTATGGCTTCTTCAGTTGGAGAAACATCAGAAGGTCTTCGTTGCTCCGGCAATGTCGATCGTATGGTAACGTACTTTGTTTTTCTAAAAATATCCTTAAACATAATTAGCTCCCCATGGCGCTAGTTATTATTTCGTGCGCTTCCTCGGCTTCAGATTCCGGTACCAGAATTTCCACTGAAGCATGTTCGCCGAGATGTGCAGAACCAATTGGGCGAAGCTGAACAAGCATCCCTTCATCAGTGAGGATTTTTTTATACTTTTCGGCTATTAACTTATTGGGAGCAATATAAATCACGGTCCACATTTGAAAATCCCCCTTATTAAATCGATTTATGATACCATAGCCCAATTAATTGTGCAAGAAACGCACTCTATTCCTCACCATTCAGGGTAGATCGTGATTTGGAATACTTGGCTATCAAAGCCTTTTCTACATGCTCAGGTACAAAATCTGAGACACCAGCATGCAAACTGGAAGCCCACTTGATCGCACTTGAGCTTATAAAAGAGAATTCGCTCTGAGTCATCAGAAAAATCGTTTCAATATCCGGTGCAATCTTTTTGTTCATTAAAGCGAGTTGGAATTCATATTCAAAATCAGATAAGGCACGCAGCCCTCGAAGAATAGCTATTGCACCACATTGTCGGGCAAATTCCACCGTTAGTCCCCCAAAAGCACGGACACTAACATTCGGCATGTCTTTTGTAGCTTCTACGAGAAGTTCCATTCTCTCTTCTTGAGTAAACAAGGGAGTCTTTTTACTATCAGTAGCAACCGCAATACAAACCTCATCAAACAACTCTTTGGCCCGAACTAATATATCGAGATGACCATTGGTTACCGGATCGAAGGTTCCCGGATAAATCGCAATACGCACTTTGTCTCTCCTTTTCAATTAGGGATATTCTCATGGGTTCGCCTTAAAAGCCAAGATTCCTGCAAGCAAACTATTCTTTAGGCATAATTTTTAGCAGGTTTCCAGACCACATTCCGTAGATCAATCACTTCTTGGAGTGCGTTCTTCAGCTCATCCCCATCATTAACCCAAAACTCTCGCTTTACTTCCAGGACTTTCTGGGTCTCCTCAAAGTAAAAATACACCGGCTGACTACCCGGAAAACGCTTTAACAGTCCCAAGACCACTGGCATAAGCTCACTTTGCTCGTTTGTAAATCTTAGAAAAAGACGCTTTCCCACTGTCTTATACGTTTTACCGTTACCATTTGCATGAGGTTCTACGCTCAAATTTAATTTATTTCTACTTGGTGGTTGAGAGGACTGTGCTGGTCCTAAGTCTTCAAGCCTCGTGATTTTTTCGGCAAAGATTTTTTTTTCGTCATCTCGAATATTATACCTGCCTACTACGACCACTACTTGGTCATTGCGGAATAAGCCAGTTTGCGCATAGACCCGTGGAAAAACCAAAACCTCGATCCCTCCAGTTAAGTCTTCCAGTACGAAACTAGCCATCATCTCACCTTTTTTAGTCACATTCTGCCGAAATCCCGACACTAAACCTCCGAGAGCCACTTTCTTCTCCTCTTCACCTTCTAAGCACGTGAGAATATCCGATGACATATACGGCTGAATTTGTGGCAGAACCGAAGACAGCGGATGCCCGCTTAAATAGAGGCCTAGGTATTCTTTCTCCATATCGAGGATCTCGCGATCTAAGAAATCCGGAACTTGAGGTAAGCTTATCCCGTTATTTATATCTTCATCTAAATCGAACAGTGAAAACTGGCCTGAAAGCCGATCTTTTTGGCGACGTGAAGCCGTGTCTAACACTTGGTCCAAAACAGCCATCGCCTGAGCCCGTGAACAGAATGAGCTAAATGATCCAGAACGGACCAAACTTTCTAGAACGCGACGATTTAAAACTTTATGGTCAACGCGCATACAGAAATCATCGAGGGATTTAAAAAGCCCTTCTTTTCGTGCTTCTAAAATCTTCTCCACGACATTGACTCCCACATTGCGAATAGCACCCAATCCAAACCGAATCGCTTGCTCTTCTATGGAAAACCCAACTTGACTATACTGAACATCCGGAGGGAGCACTTGTATGCCGCTCACCCGAGCATCCTGAATATAGTAGGATACCTTATCCGACGATCCCATGACAGTGCTGATAAGCGCCGCCATGAACTCTAAGGGATAGTTTGCTTTTAAATAGGCCGTATGATAGGAAATCACAGCATAAGCAGTGGCATGTCCCTTATTAAAGCCATATTCGGCAAACTTGGCCATTAGATCGAAGATTTCTTCCGCATCTTTGAGAGTCAACCCGATCCGCAGGGCCCCTGCGATAATCCAACCTCCGTCTTCAGCTTGTAACCCATGAATAAAGTTCTGACGTTCCTCTGCCATGATTTCTTTTTTCTTTTTCCCCATGGCTCGACGGAGAAGATCCGCTCGACCCAGTGAATAACCGCCAAGATCACGGGCAATTTGCATGACTTGTTCCTGATAGACAATAACCCCGTAGGTTGATTTAAGAATGGGTTCTAACTTAGGGTGGAGATAAGTAATGTTACCACCTTGTTTGCGGCGGATAAATTCCGGGATCTGTTCCATCGGGCCAGGCCGATATAAAGCTACGACAGCAATAATATCTTCAAAACAAGAGGGCTTAAGGTCCTTAAGGATCGCCCGCATACCACCGCTTTCCAGCTGAAAGATGCCCGTGCTATTACCCGACGCCAAAAGCGTATATGTCTTCGTATCATCCAAGGGCAAGGTTTCCAGATCAAGCTTGATCCCTTTAGTTTCCTCGATCCGTCGCACAGCTTCTTGCAGTATTGTTAAGTTTCGCAAACCCAGAAAGTCCATTTTTAGAAGCCCAATCTCCTCAACAGCTTTCATTGGAAATTGAGTCATAACAAAGTCCTCTGAAGTTCTTTGCAAGGGAAGATAATTCATAAGAGGTTCCTTGGCAATGACAATCCCTGCGGCATGGGTGGAAGCGTGTCGAGTCATCCCTTCGAGAGATCTTGCTAAGGTGTAAAGTCGATTAATCTCTTCATCTTCTTCGACCATCCTGGCCAAATCAGGCGATACACTTAAGGCCTTCTCTAAAGTCATCCCTAAGTCCGAAGGAATTGCTTTGGCCACTTTATCGACCCGAAATAAAGGGATCCCCAAAACTCGCCCTCCATCTCGGATAGCCGCTTTAGCTCCCATGGTTCCAAAAGTGATGATTTGACATACTTTATCCACACCGTATTTTTCCATGACATAACGGATCACACGTTCTCGGCCGTCCGGGTCAAAATCTATGTCAATATCCGGCATTGAAATACGATCCGGATTTAAAAATCGTTCAAAGAGGAGGTCATGGCGGAGCGGTTCAACCGACGTAATCCCTAGCAAATAAGCAACCATACTCGCGGCGGCAGACCCTCGCCCCGGCCCGACAGCCACACCATTTTCTTTAGCAAAACGGCAAAAATCCGCTACAATCAAGAAATATCCTGAGAAACCCGTCTGAAAAATGACTTGTAGTTCATAATCTAAACGTTCTCGTTCTCGTTCAGTCATTTGGGGATAAAAACGAGGAAAAGCCTTGCGGCATTCTGTTTCAAGAAAACCATCAAGAGTAATCCCTGGTGGAACCTCAAAGTCTGGCAAATGGTTGTCTCCAAACTGAAAATCCACCTGACACCGTTTAGCGATTTCCGAAGTATTCGTCAATAATTCTGGGTGTTCACCGAATAGCAAGGCCATTTCCTGTTCGGATTTTAGAAAGAATTCCTGACTGGAAAAACGCATCCGGGAAGTATCCGCTAATGTTTTTCCCGTTTGGATACAAAGCAACGCGTCTTGAACAAAGGCATCTTCGTGCCTCACATAATGTACATCATTCGTAGCCACCATCGGAATCCCCGTGAGTTCATGTACCTTCCACATTCCTAAGATGACTTTACGCTGTTCCTCTAAACCATGATCCTGAAGTTCAAGAAAGAAATTCCCCTTGCCAAAAATACTCTCATAGTCTAGAGAACTTTGAACAGCCGTCTCCAATTGATCATGCACTAGGTAATCCGCTACTTCCCCAGCCAAACAAGCACTTAGGGCAATGATTCCCTTAGCATGCTCGCGAAGAATTTCTTTATCTACGCGAGGTTTATAGTAAAACCCTTCCGTATGGGCCATAGAAACCAGCCGAATCAGGTTGCGATACCCTTCTTCATTCTCAGCAAGTAAAACCAAGTGATAATTAGTATCGTCTTTCCCAGGCGTTCGATCCGACCGTTTATGAGGAGCGACATAAACTTCGCAGCCAATAATCGGTTTGATCCCTGCTTCGTGGCAGGCTTTGTAAAAGTCGATGACCCCATACATGACCCCGTGATCTGTAATGGCTAACGCCGACATATTTAACTCGACCGCACGCTTGACCAAGTTCTTGATCCGAGCTGCTCCGTCGAGTAAGCTAAATTCAGTATGATTATGTAAGTGAACAAACCCAACTTCTCCACTTAAGATTTCTTTATCTGCCATGTCCACTTCACATCCCTGTAAAAAGCATTCACCCTAATTCTATAAATGGGTTGTAACAAACTGGAAAAACAAGTTATGTTACAACCCTTTTGCACTAGTTTGTGTATTACGGTTTAGCCGACGAGCTTCTTATCCCCGATTCTAGCCGTCATCAGACCTTTGGCCACCACAGCATCCTTAACTGTGACTTCCACTTCTATATTGCAATGTCTCTTGGCTACTAACAATAGCTTAGCCGTGACCTTGATTTCCGTCCCTACCGCAATCGGTTGAAGTTGATAGAGCGTGAAGTTTTCTGTGATGGCATCCAGTCGATACTTCTTGCGCAACCCAATATAACCAGCCATATTCATCACTGTGACGATTACTCCGCAACTTGCCGAGCCATAGTCATTGACCATGGCATTGGTAATTTCCCCTTCAATCGTGAGATGCTCTGCATCATCCACGTACCGGAACCCACTTAATACCAAGTTATCCACCGTTTCACCAAACTGAGGCTGCTTTTGGACTTGCTGGTAGGCCTCAATGACGTCTTGTAAGCTTAAGATTCCAATAAGTTTACCCTGATCTGCAACGACCGCAATTTCCCAGCCTTCCCAAACCATAATTCGAGAAATATGGGTAACAGGATCGTCTCGCCCTACTAGAAAAGGGTTAGTACTCATAACGTCAACAATTCTTGTTTTAACGTCTGCCCCTGCCACATCTAAAGCAGATACGATTCCGGTCAACATCATGTCATTATCCACCACTGGGAACCGGCTATGATCCGTGGTTTGTGATAGTTTTCGCCAATCATCTACTGTGGCATCTACTGTCAAATAACTGACATCTTTCACCATGATGTCCTCAACTAAAATCAGTTCTTTTTGGATTAATCGATCATAAAGAGCACGATTAATCATCGTAGTGACTGAAAAGGTATCGTAGGGAGATTGAATAATGACTAATTGATTTTGTCGTGCTAAGGCGACTACTTCTTCGTCCGGTTCTAATCCCCCTGTGATTAAGAGTGAAGCATTATGTTTCAAGACATACATTTGGACATCTTGACGATTTCCAACAATGCATAGCGCTCCATCTTCAAGGAAACGATCCATGGAATCTATTTCCATCGCTGCAATAAGAAACTTATTTGGAGAGCGATCAAGATAATCAAAGCCGCAGATAACCACGCCTTCGGCTATCTGTGAAACTTCACGCAATGTCAAATCTTCAATTTGTCGCTCTTTGACCCCTTCAATTCGAATCGTACCCACTTTTGGAATCGAACGGACAAATCCCTTGGCCTCAGCCTCTTTAATAGCCCGATACGCTGTTCCTTCACTGACATCCAATTCTTTAGCAATAAAACGAACAGATACTTTACTGCCAATTGCCAGACGTTTAATAAAGGTTAAAATTTGTTGATGCTTTGTCAACTTAAAAAACTCTCCCTACTTATTACTATACAGTCTATAATTATATCACAAGATTCATTATTCAACTATGTTCTGTGTTATTACATGTCGAACATTAACTATCTTTTCGTCGTCTCTGAGTCATAAGACCTCCGATTCGTCCTGCCTCCTTAGCGCTCAAAGAATGCCAGCCATTACTGTGAATCTGATCAAGCAAACCCAATTCAGCCGCTATTTCCATTTTTAATGGTTCAAGAGGATCTATTCGCTTAACTCTCGGTTTCGTCTGTTTCACTTAGATCCTCCCCCTACTCATGATGTTGAAATCTTCCTCATAATGAGGACAATTCGGGCCCCGTTCTCCGATTAGGTGTTCCAAACGACAGCGACCATCAACTCCATAAAGACAACGAAGCGAGCACATTTTTCTTGTCATCAAAGTCATCTCCTAAACTTTTAAATAATCATTCACTCCTCGTTTTAAGTTTGACCATTTCTGGATAAAAATATCCCGCTTGATCTCAAGCGGGATGGTCAAAATATTTATTATTTAGACTTCAAAGGCCTCTCCAGGTCTGAGCGCCTTTCCCTGGCTCTCTGGAACCCTGCGCTGCAGGAGATGCAAAAACTCTCCTACATCTTGAGCAATGACAGGGAACGTATCATAATGCATCGGAATAACCACTTTAGGACGTAACAATTGCGAAGCATGGACTGCTTCCTCCACCCCCATCACATAATTATCCCCGATCGGAAGCATAGCAACTTCAATCGGATAGCGGCGACCGATCAGTTCCATATCCCCGAATAATCCAGTATCTCCTGCATGATATAGCCATTTTCCTTCCATCTGGAGTAAAAATCCACAGGGTGGACCACCATAGATCATCGTCTTTCCGTCTGAACTCTCTATCCCGGATCCATGTAAGGCTTGGGTAAGCTTAACCCATCCAAAGGGAAACTGGTGCTTACCTCCTATGTGCATAGCATGCGTCTTAGCGCCTTGATTCTGACAGTACATAGCCAATTCATAAACTGCAATAATGGAGGCTTCTGTCTGCTTAGACAAATATATGGCATCCCCTAAATGGTCATTATGTCCATGAGTAACCAAGATAGCATCAAGCTGAAGAAAGTCGCCTGGTTTAGCCGTTGCCCTTGGGTTACCCGTTAAAAAGGGATCAATAAGGATTCTTCCTGCTTCCCCTACTATTTCAAAGCAGGCATGTCCATGGAAGTGGATACGCATTCTTAAGAACCTCCTATCACTTTTAACGTTTTACATACATTTGAAGTACCTCCCAGAAACGAGGATAACTTAGGTTCATTTCCCACAGTGCGACACCACGAATACCCTTTTGTTCTGCAAGCTCTAATTTTTCTCTGAGGCTTCGAGGGTCTTCGAAATAGACTGTATGTCGAACTCCCCCTGTCTCATAACGGAAAAAAGTACTATGTTGTGTTGCATCCCATTGTAGGGGTGCACCCTGTCGCTGTGCAAGCTCAATAGCGCGTTGATAGCTAATCGCTTTTCCGGTCCCTCCCTCTGGCCAATCATATCCGTAAAGGGGAATACCCATAAAGATTTTATCTCGGGCAATATTGGCTATGGCGTAATTTAAAACCTGCGTAACCCAGGACAAGGAAGCAACCGATCCGGGAGGGCTTCCTCCCCAATGCTCTTCGTAAGTCATGAGAATCACTTCATCAAAGGACTGGCCAATTGACTTATACTCAAATGACCCCCTCCAGACGTTCAGCGGATCACTTTCAGTCTTCGCCGGAACATCAATCGAAACTATGAAATTTGCTCTTTGAAATAACCTTGACCACGTTTGAATCAGCTGGCTAAAAAGTCGACGGTCTGCAGGGGCTGTTTTTTCTAAATCAAGATTAACCCCATCCAATTGATAATCAACCAAGACATCTCTTATGTTCCGCCAAACAAGGGTAGCAAATTCTTGGTCTCGCACCAGACGACTCATTAAAGTGGTCGAAAACTGACCTTGCTTAGTAAGATTGCTAACCACTAAGGAGACTCTAATTCCCATTGCATGGGCTTCATTAATAAGTCTCCGACTTGGACGCCCACGAAGAGTCCCATCGTTCTCGATTGCTACCTCAAAAAGTGCTAATTCTTTAATGATATTCCCATAGCGTTTAAGATAAGGATAACCCTTAGCTTGTTCGGTTAAGCCATTATAAAAGGCAAATACATTTAATGGCATACTTATACCCCCTTTCTGACCATCATATGCATGGTTAGAAAAAGAAGTGTAAGTGGATGGATGAGTTTTTACTTAGAATGCCGTCGGCTAAACACTGTAAGCCTTGCGGCTCGGCGCATAAGAATCATGATTAACAAGGCAAATACTACGCAAAGTACCACTAAAGCCCAAATCCATTGTCCCTTGGCTCCTAACACCGCTGCCAAGCCGAAACAAGCACTGATCCCATACATTAATACCACAGCCTGGCGGTGAGTAAACCCTGCATCCAGTAAACGATGGTGCAAGTGCCCTCGATCAGCCTTCGCAATGGATTGCCCTCGCAATTTTCGCCGAATAATGGCAAAGGTCAAATCTGTAACCGGCATGCCTAAGACAAGAAGTGGAAATACTAATCCTAAAATCGTAGCCGTTTTGAGTAGCCCCATGATGGAAATTCCGCCGATGATATACCCGAGGAACATACTCCCTGAATCTCCCATAAAAACTCGTGCGGGGGGGAAATTAAAGAACAGAAAACCAAGCAGGGCACCCGCTAACGCAAGCATAAGATTGGCTGCGGATAATTCATGAATCCGATTAGCAGACCAAAACAAAAGCAAAGTCACTATAAAACATATTCCAGCGGCAAGCCCATCTAGACCATCCGAGACATTAACAGTGTTTACCAGCCCTACCACCCAAAAGATCATTAAAATAAGGCCGATGGCACTTAGCCCATAATCTTTAAAAACGATGGGATCGATAAAGGGTAGCGAGATACTATTCATGGAAAACCCAAAGGGGAGAAGCACCCCCACAGCCGCGATTTGCCAATAAAGCTTATGCAAAGGGCGGATTTCACGGATATCATCCCAAATACCCACTACCAAAATGATGGTGCTACCTATGAACAACCCCCAAATTAGTTTATCCCATACCTGTGTCACTATGGCCGCGATCCAAAACGCAGCATAGATTGCCAATCCACCAAGCCGGGGAATCGGTCGACTGTGGACGTGTCGTCCACCTGGATGAGCTATTGCGCCCCACCTTTTCGCCAGTATGATGGTAATCGGAGTTGCAAACACGGCAATTACTAAGCCCATAAGAAAGGTCAACCCATATGTCATGATTGTTTTTCAACCGCCTTTACTAGACAATCCCCAGGGAAAGAATTCTCATTTGCCTTTGCACGATCTATAATTGCTACTTTAGAATTTGTCACTATTATGCTTCCCCTTTCGTACGTAAAAAGACTTCTAGTTTCCTTACCCGATTAACAGCAGGTCGATCCTTGATTCTAGACGAGATCTGGGAAATCCCATTGACGCAATACTTCATACACAATAACCGCAACTGAATTTGATAAATTTAGAGAACGGGCGTCTGCGCGCATTGGCAGGCGAATGGCTGTTTCTGGGTAACGCGCAAGAATTTCAGGATCCAACCCTTTGGTTTCCTTGCCAAAAAGCAAGTATCCTCCATCATCATATAAGAGTTCGGTATAGGATTTTCCACCTTTTGTCGTAGCTAAGTAGCGAGTACCCACAGGATTCTTTTCCTCAAACTCGGCAAAATTTTCGTAAATAACGATATCTAGAAGGTGCCAGTAGTCTAATCCAGCACGTTTTAGTTGCTTGTCATCAATGCTAAAACCTAATGGTTTTACTAAATGTAGTGTAGCTCCAGTCGCAGCGCAAAGTCGAGCGACGTTCCCCGTATTGGGTGGGATTTCTGGCTCAACTAAGACAATATTAAGTCGCTTGTTCAAAAATCTGGTACCCCTTTCACTGACAGCCTGTACAATTTCCGTGACACCCTTGCGAACAACGTCCGCCCCCAAATCCTCCCGGAACTCCTAAACTTGCAAATCCAGAGATGTGTTTCATGAGCCCCGTGTTCCCACACTCGCTACAAGTCAGGCACTCACCGTTTTCTCCCATTCTACACAATTCAGTGGTCACAACCCCACAGCTCGGGCACCCGAATTCATACATTGGCATAGCATAATTCCTCCCAGTGTCTTCTTAGAATTAAGCGAAGTCTCAACGACTATCCAAACTATTATAACCTAAAATTCTGACAAACCCAAACTAATAATATGGAAACTTGTCACTTATCTTTACAAATACCTACTCTTTCCCACCATTTCCTTGCCGAGTAGACATCCACGTCTATAGCACTTCCACTAATCCCAAGATTATGCCTACTACTATAATAGCCTTCCTAAGGCAGCAACTCTTGCTCCTATGTCGAGACTTAAATTGAATAAGTATTTATCACAAAACATCTACGCCGAAGTGGAACACAGAGTCCTCAGTAAAGTTTCCAATGACCTAACCACAGTGCACGGAGGGGTAAGCGAAGTCCCCCTTAGTTTATATCATAACCTTAATTCATTTATTAGAGCCCTTTGCATCCTGCAATCTTGGAGAACATCTTACAATAGATCAGATTGGGGAGAAAGATTAGTTTGTTTTAGCAGATATTCTGTATACTTTACCGAAACCTCTAGATGTTCCTAGTCATTTTTGATAAAGTTAATAACATCTTCAAAGGAGGAATTAGCATGGGCCAAAATCTGACACAAAAAATACTTTCATCCCACTTGGTATCCGGAGACTTGCAAAAAGGAAATGAGATCGCGCTCCGTATTGATCAAACCCTAACCCAAGACGCCACAGGAACGATGGCCTACTTACAATTTGAGGCCATGAACCTTTCTAGAGTACAAACCGAGTGCTCGGTGAGTTATATAGATCATAATACTCTCCAGACAGGGTTTGAAAATGCAGATGACCACGCGTTTCTGCAAAGTACTGCCGCCCGCTTTGGTGCGTATTTTTCTCGACCTGGAAACGGAATTTGTCACCAAGTCCATCTAGAACGCTTCGCCAAACCTGGCAAAACTCTGCTAGGCTCGGATAGCCATACCCCTACTGCCGGTGGTATGGGGATGCTCGCTATGGGTGCCGGGGGTTTAGATGTTGCCGTAGCCATGGGTGGCGGAGCTTTTTACCTTCCCAAACCTAAGGTGCTTCGGGTCTGGCTGACTGGTCAACTTTCGGATTGGGTCTCAGCCAAAGATATCATCTTGGAAATTCTCCGTACCCTCACCGTAAAAGGAGGCGTAGGGAAAATTATTGAGTACGCTGGACCGGGTGTGAAAACCCTGACAGTTCCCGAACGCTCTACTATCACAAATATGGGCGCTGAATTAGGGGCGTCTTCTTCAATCTTTCCCAGTGACGAACAAACTCTTAAATTTTTAGAAGCCCAAGGAAGAGCGGAGGACTATGTGCCTCTCTTTGCCGATGACGATGCCTCCTATGATGAAGAACTGGCAATTGATCTTTCCTTACTGGTTCCACTAATCGCACAACCGCATAGCCCAGACAACGTGGTCCCAGTCAGCGAACACTCAGCTACACCTGTTAATCAAGTCGCCATTGGAAGTTGTACGAACTCATCCTATCAAGATCTGATGCGCGTCAGTCAAATCTTAAAAGGAAAACACGTTCATCCGGACGTAAGCTTAGTCATTTCCCCTGGATCACGTCAAGTCTTAAGCATGCTCTCCAGTAATGGTGCTTTGACGGATCTTCTCGATAGTGGCGCACGACTGCTTGAATCAACCTGTGGTCCGTGCATTGGCATGGGACAGTCTCCCATCTCTAAAGCGGTCTCCGTCCGAACCTTTAACCGAAATTTCGAGGGTCGAAGTGGCACTCAAGATGCTTCCGTCTTTTTGGCAAGCCCGGAAGTGGCAGCAGCTTGTGCTTTGACGGGCTTCATAACCGATCCTCGCACCTTGGAAATCTCACCCCTTGTGGAGTTTCCAGAGCGGTTTCGAATTGATGACAGTATGATTTTACCCCCTGGTGATCCAAATACCCCAATTCGACGCGGCCCGAATATTCAACCTCTACCTCTAGCCCCTGCCTTAGACGATGTTCTTGACTTGCCCGTTATTTTAAAGCTTGGCAACAACATTACGACGGATGATATCATGCCCGCCGGTTCTAAAATCCTACCCCTCCGCTCCAATATCCCAGCCATCTCTGAATTCACCTTTCATAAGATCGATAAACAGTTTGCAGCAAAAGCAAAAGCCTTCAAGCAAAGTGTCATTGTCGGAGGCCACAATTATGGTCAAGGCTCTAGCCGTGAACATGCCGCTCTTGCTCCTATGTCCTTAGGACTGCGTGTCGTCTTAGTCCAAAGTTTTGCCCGTATCCACCGTGCAAACCTGATTAATTTTGGCATTCTACCCCTTACCTTCGTCCAAGAAAAAGATTTGGATCGTATTCAGCCCGGGACGATTTTACACCTATCAGGCCTTCATCAGGCCATTTACTCGTCTGAACCTTTTGCCGTTACCATAGATAATGACCCAGTCCCTGTCTTAGTTAAACATGATCTCACCGAACGACAAGCTACAATCCTTCTGGCCGGGGGACTTCTTAATTCAACGAGCGCTTCTGTCTAATACTGACTATAGAAAACTTTCTTCAGGTGAAGTTTTTTACTCCATCTGAAGTATAGTTCTTCAAATTTTTACAGATTTTCCGGAACCATTGATAATACCCACTGAAATCCACAGAAAAACGTGTTATGATAATTTACATGTTAATAACAATTAAAGAGGGGGATCAGATGCTCACTGACCAAGATCGCAGACTGCTGAAACTCATCGCGCAAGATTGTCGTTTAAAACCTGAGGAGCTTTCCATCCAAACGGGATTGTCGCCTGACTACGTCAGAAGTAGAATCAGTGAATGGGAAAAGGATAAAGTAATCGTTGGCTATCAACCAATGATTAACTGGGCTCGCACTGGCGAGGAGAAGGTTACCGCTTTGATTGAAGTTAGAGTATTACCCCAGCGGGGTTACGGTTTTGACAAAATTGCTAAACGGTTACAAAAATACCCAGAGATAACCTCTTTGTTTCTAATGTCCGGTGGATTTGACCTAGCTTTGCTCGTTGAAGGCAAAACAATGCAAGATGTCGCCCTGTTTGTTGCTGAAAAGCTAGCTCCTCATGAGCACGTTCAAAGTACAGCAACCCATTTTTTACTTCGCCGCTATAAGCAAGACGGTGTCGAGCTTATGGGAGAGGAAGAGACAATTCAACGTCTCGTGGTCTCGCCATGAAAAAGTATCTTGCCTCCCATGTCGCTACTCTTCCCCCTTCGGGGATCCGGAAGTTTTTTGATCTCGTAGCAACCATGAAAGACGTAATTTCGCTAGGGGTGGGAGAACCCGACTTTGTAACCCCTTGGACCATACGGGAAAGTGGCATCTTTTCCTTAGAACAGGGTCAGACAATGTATACAAGTAATGCTGGCCTCTTTGAATTGCGTGAGGAACTTTCCCACCATTTATCGAGAACTTTGGGCCTTTCCTATGCTCCACTTGATGAAATTCTCATCACCACTGGAGCCAGCGAGGCTGTTGACCTAGTGATGAGAGCTGTCCTCGATGCTGGAGATGTCGTCTTAGTTCCTGATCCATCCTATGTATCCTATGCCCCTTGCGCAATATTGGCTGGGGCCAGTGTTCGCTTCGTACCAACCCTTGCTAAAGACGATTTTCGTTTAAGGGTGGAAGAATTAGACAAAGTATATACCCCCAAAGCGAAGCTTCTCGTTCTATCCTTCCCGAATAACCCGACTGGCGCAATCATGACTCGGGAGGACCTTCTCCCAATCGCAGAGTTTGTAGAAAAGCATAATCTTCTCGTCCTTGCGGATGATATTTATTCTGATCTTACTTATGACGGAACCCATGTCTCATTTGCCAGCTTACCCGGTATGCGCGACCGCACACTCTTTGTCAGCGGATTCTCAAAATCTTATGCCATGACGGGCTGGAGAATCGGCTATGTCGCAGGGAACGCCCATCTCATAGGTGGCATGACAAAGATTCATCAATACACAATGCTCTGTGCCCCGATCATGGGCCAAATCTCTGCCTTAGAGGCCTTGCGTTCCGCCACTGATGCTAAAAACGACATGGTCACTGAATACGATCGGAGACGCCGCCTGATGGTTCACGGCTTCCGGCAAATGGGGCTTGACTGTTTCGAACCCTTAGGAGCCTTTTACGTCTTCCCCGATATTTCCAAGACCAGATTATCCTCTGAGGAGTTTGCCGAACAACTCCTCAAAAGCGAAAAGGTCGCGGTAGTTCCTGGGACGGCATTTGGACCGTCCGGAGAAGGACATATTCGGTGTTCCTATGCCTATTCCACTGAACAACTTCTGGAGGCCCTTAAACGAATTACGCGTTTTGTCGAGCAAAGATTAGCAAATCTATAAAGAAACTATCACGAACCCTACAACTAAAATGAACGAATAAGCGAACAGGCACCTTGGTTAATCGACCGCTGTGCCTGTTCGCTTTATTTCTTCTCGAACCATGTTCATATAAGTATAAATACAACTACATCCATTATATAATGAGAGAATCAATATCTTATTGGCTAAGGAGAGATCGTCTTGAAAACAATCATTGTCTTCTCCACTTCTCACGGGACAACAGAAAAAGCTGCTCAATTACTCCAGGAGCAACTCAAGGGTGAGGTTGAATTAGTCAACCTCAAGAAGTGCTCAAACCCCAATTTAGCCAGCTACAAGTCCATCATCCTAGGAAGTTCTATTTATGCAGGTTCTGTTAAATCGAGAGTCAAACAATTCCTCAAGCAAAATCAAAGCCTTCTTATGACCAAGCAACTAGGTTTATTTCTCTGCTGTATGTATGAAGGAGAAAAATCTAAGAAACAATTTGAAACTGCTTATCCAAAGGAAATCAGAGATCATGCTATCGCGAAGGGACTATTTGGTGGGGAATTCATTGTCTCAAACATGAACTTTTTTGAACGTCAAATCGTGAAAAAGGTTGCTGGTGTAACCAGTGATGTGTCTAATCTTAAGGTTGACGAAATCAAACGATTTGCCGAAATATTTAACACATCACCAGTGAACCCTAAATTATAAATGGTTATCATAAGGAATAATGATAGGGGGCAAAGATCTATCCTTTTCGCGTTTAGCTAACCACGATTCAAAACGGTCATCTTGAACATTCCGCATGGCTAAAAAGGCGTTTCTCTGCAGGACGCCCTTACCACGCCATCCCGCCGCTGTTGCTCTAAAGCGTTGTTGAAACACTCCTTTAGTTAGATTAAGGGTTTCCAGTAAATCAACACCACGCCGGAGTGAGGTTGGGAACACCTGCTCCTCCATCATTCTTTTTTGGTTGTGCGGACAAACTTCCTGACAAACATCGCAGCCGAATATTTGCGTTCCCAGCTGTCCGCGTTCCTCTGCCGTAAGCACCTCCTTGCTCTGGGTAAGGTAAGAGATGCAACGTTTAGCGGCAAAAGGTTCTTGTCCAATGATCTGCGCGGGACAGGCATGAAGACATTTTTGACAGGCTCCGCATTGACCTGCTTTAAGCGCAGCATCTGGAGGAAACGTTTGGTCCAAAAGAAGAATGGCCAGCGTCACAAAAGAACCATAATTGGGAATAATCAACTGTTGATTTCGGCCAATCCAGCCAATCCCTGCTCGTACCGCAAACCCACGCTCAATCAAAGGTCCGGTATCCACTTGGAAATCGAAGTTTCCTTGCCAGTTGTTACTAATCATCGTACCCACTAAAGCCTTAATCTTCTGATCAAGGACGTGATGATAGTCCCCTCCTACTGCTGAGCGTGCCAATACACCCTCTCCTTTTTGGGGTGGAAGCGAAGAAGGGAGCGGATAGGCTAGGACAACAACCGTCTGGCAAAGTCGCCAAACTGCTCGAGGATCAAGCCGCCGCTGGATTTCCGTATCTTCAAAAGGTGTCGCCAGCCCTTGATCAATCCGAGCTTGCACCATAGGGGCTAAATCATCAATCATGTCTGCTTTGGTAAACCCAATTGAGACAAACCCTAATTGAGATGCCCATTTTTTTATATTATTCTTCCACTGCAGTTGCTTATCCAATTTTGCCCTTTCCTCCTCGGATAAATCAAGGCTTCATATCAACTTGAGCTTGCCCGATACTTTACAACCTGAGAGTATGAAAAATAGCCCCCCACAATCTTTGCGAGGGGTATATAATGTTTCGGCAGTATTTGACTATTTGGATGCCCTAAAAAAGGCATAAGTCATTGGATCTCCTTCTTGAAGGATCTCCCCTGCAGTCACGTCCCCTAAAAATAACGTGTGAGTTCCTGCATCCAATTGCCCCGTAACAGTTGCTTCCATAGTCACAAGCACATCGGCTAGTAATAAGACTCCCGATTCTCCACGGTGCACAGCCAAACCCTCAAACTTATTGACATCCCGACCCGATCGATATCCAAATCCTCGCGCATAGTCCTGACCTGTTTGGCTTAATACAGAAACACCAAACTTACCGCTCTTCTGGATAAGCTCATGGGTATAGTTTTGTTTATTGATCCCAATTGCGATTTTAGCAGGTTCTGACGTAATTTGAAAACAAGTGTTTGCACATTGACCATTATCCTTGCCCTCAGCTTGAGCGGTAATTATAAAAAGGCCGTAGGAAATCCGGTAGAGTGCTTGACGAATTGCAGTTGCTTTGTCTGGCTGCACCAGAACAGGCTTAGTGGCCGGTTTAATTTCTGATGATTTTAGTGCTTCCTCTTCAGTAACAAGCTCAAAGAAACTCGCATCAACACCACAGACTGGACAAATATCCGGCGGATTATCGCCAGTATGTATATACCCACATACGGTACAACGCCAACGTTTTTCCATTAGCTTCAGCCCCCTTTATCGAAATCATTATAATTTTAATTTTATAATTTCTTTAAGTCAAGATTTATTTTTCACTAATTAGTACTTAATTCCCTAATTATAGTTACAAAAAAACTACTGCTTAACTATTATGCCAAAAAAGTCTGTATTCTTTTTCAAGAAATTGTAAATCTGTCAGACTAAGATTTGTATCCATCATAATCTTCCAACGGACCTGTTCTTTGAAGCGGCCAAACCGTTCCCCTTCCAGCCCTTTCCCATGGACAAATTCTTCAAAAAACCCCCAATTCAGGGAGTTGGCGCGTTCTATTAAGACTGTACACGAATTTCTGATTTCGCCCTGAATCCGGCCCAACTGTTCTTGATGTTTTCCGGCGTCCTGCTTCCCACCCAGAAAATCTGCTCTCCATAAATTAAGCAGATTCTCGACTCTTTGGGTCTTAAAATTTTGCCCATCCCAACCGATCTCCCAGGCAAAGCGGAGAGCCTTTTTTTTAATGACCTTGGCATCTGGAACGTCTTCCTTTAAATTAGTCATAAAGGCCAGTGTGCCCGACATATGATGCCCGACTAAAAAATGAAGTTCTTGTTCTCCACGACTTCCTCCGGGAAGAACCATCGACCAACGAAAGCGTGGTAAGATTTGGTTGACCAAACGGGCACTTTCCTTTTCATGTTGAAGAAAATGGCGCTTCCCTTCTGGAACCCATTCAAAGGTTTTTTTGAGTTTGTATTGCATTGGTTTTATCCGTTTTATGACAATGGTATCAGGGTAGTTATCTAACCTTCCCCCATGGACTTCTACCATTTTATTCTTCCAGTGCTCTAGGTTTTTCCCTATCAATTTAAAATCATCAACAGAATAACCTTGGTTTGTCTGCTTAAGGGTTCCCCAAACAAAACACTCTCGACTGGCTGTTTCCCATTTTCCCAGATCATGAAATAAAGCCGCTAAGCGCAGTAAGACGACGGAAGGCGTATTTTTTACAACCTGGCGAGTATGTTCCCAAGCATCCTTGGTATGGTAGCGATTTTGCACCAATCCTTTGAGTCGTGCTAGTTCCGGAATATACGTTTGAAAGTACCCTAAGTCATCGAGAAGCCCTAAGGCCTTATCAATCTCATCCAAAATAAGGATTCTCCCCAATTCCTCGGTGACTCGCTCCACCGCGACATTTTCGAGTTGTGGGATATGATCTAGCGCTGCCCGCCAAGTCTCCGGCTCAATCTCCAAGTTGTTCCGGACTGCTAGGCGAACGAGACGTAGTATTCTAAGCGGATCATCACTAAAACGGTCCGCTGCAGTCCCGCAGGCCTTAAGCCGTCGACTTTTTAAATCTTCGAGGCCATTTAAAGGATCTTTAATCTCTCCCGTCCTTACATCTTGGTAAACTGCATTTAAGGTAAAATCCCTCCGGAGGGCATCTAATTCTATTTCTCCATCAAACGACACGATGTCCACTCGTTCTGTCCCTTGGAACAAACTGACCGTCTCCTGTTTAGCACCCATTAGATGAGGGTTATACCCCCAATTAGACACTAAATTATGAATCTCTTGAAGGGAAAGTGCCATAACTGCATCCACATCTTTGGAGGGAATTCCCCATTGTGCATCACGAACTGCTCCACCAACCATGTAGACGGGGCTAAACTCACTGAGCTTAATTAAGATTTCCTGTTGAAAGGATGTGCCTGTCATGAAATCCCTCCATTCCATTACTGTTAGCTATCAAGCATACAACTTGAGAACCTCGTAAGCTTCATCAAGGATATTTTCTCCATCGGCACCCTTTTCTACTCGCTCTTATTTAAGCCCTCTTGCTTTTAACAAAGTACCGAAATTTTCGGCCCAGTTTTAACCTTCCATGCACTTTCTGGTCCGCATTCTCCGTCAAGATCTGATTTAATGACCCGATCTGTGTAAACTGTCAACTCAGTGGTTTGAAATTCCATAATTTTTTCGGACTCTACTTTTTCTTTACGCAAAACGTTGAGGAGAAGACGGATTGTTTCAGGCCAGCCAGATGCTAGAACAATTAATATGTCCAGCTTGCCGTCGGTCAGAGAAGCTCTTGGTACTAATTGCCGAAGTCCCCCGACCGAGTGGCCATTTACTGCCAAGAACAAGACAACCTCTTCCGAATGTTGTTGCCCGTCCTTCTCAAACTCAACATGGAATGGACGAAACAAAGGAAGTGTTTCAATTCCTTTGAGAAAATACGCTAGTTGTCCAAGAGTATTCTTAACGCGGGTATCTACTTTTTGAGAAACATCCGTCAATAGCCCCGCACTTGCCACGTTCACAAAATATCGGTCATTAACCTGACCAGTATCCATGCGAAAAATATTTCCTTTGGCAATAACTTTACATGCTTCAGGTATACTTTTAGGTAACCGCAATGCGAAGGCTAAATCATTTGCCGTCCCCACGGGCAAAATACCCAGCACAGGACGTTGATCCTCTGGAATCTGCAGCAACCCGTTGACCGCCTGATGAATACTCCCATCTCCTCCAGCAATTACGAAACGGTCTACATCATTACTTTGAGACGCGACTTGTTCCATATCCTCAGGAGAACATGCTCTATGTACACAAACCTCGTAGCCGCTTTCTTGAAAAATGCGGATCACTGTATCGAGTTGTCTGGTTAATTTTCGCCGACCTGCGTAAGGGTTATAGACCAAACGTAATCGTTTACCCTTCATGACGGTTGATATCAACTCCTTATCTAGAATTATATTCAATCTTCATCCCTCAGGATTTTAGGTTCTCAGGGTTCAAACTCTCAAGTTCTGGTAAGACAAAGCGTCCGTCTTTGCGAACTAAAATCTCATCGAAGTAAATTTCTCCACCACCATAATCCGGTCTTTGAATACATACTAAATCCCAGTGTATGGCAGATTTGTTTCCATTGTTACAATCATCATAACAGGAGCCAGGGGTAAAATGAAAGCTCCCATCAATCTTTTCATCAAATAAGGTATCTTTCATCGGAGTACTTATGTATGGATTCACTCCGATAGCAAACTCACCAACGTAACGCGCACCTTCATCTGTATCAAACAAGGACTCTATCCGTTTAGTATCGTTCGCAGTCGCTTTAACGATTTTTCCGCTTTCGAATTCCAAGACAATATTTTCATAAGTAAATCCTTGGTAAACAGACGGTGTATTATAACTGATTCGACCATTAACCGAATCTTTGAGTGGTGCCGTAAAAATCTCCCCATCTGGAATATTTACATGTCCATCACACTTAATGGCTGACATTCCTTTAATCGAGAAGGTCAAATCAGTTCCTGGTCCGACGATGCGTACCTGATCGGTTTTCTCCAAAAGGTCTTTTAACGGATCCATAGCACGAGACATCTTGGAATAATCCAAGTTACACACGTCAAAATAGAAATTTTCAAATCCTTCGATACTCATGTTTCCTAACTGAGCCATTGAAGCGTTAGGGTATCTTAAAATACACCAACGGGTATGCCCCACACGTTGCTCCGAATGCACAGGTTTTTGGTAATGGGAAGCATATATCTTCATTGCCTCGCTAGGGATATCAGCCCATTCGTTCGCATTTTCTCCACCCCGAATTCCTAGATAGGCCTGCATCTCTTTCATGCGGGCAAGATCCCAGCGAGTCATAGCCTCAGCCTGCTCAACCGTAAATTCTTTTAATAGTTCACGGAGTAAGGTATGATTAACCATAGACAGAAATGGTACACCACCCGCTTGATAGGCATATCTGACAAGCGCTTGAGCGAGTGGAATATCTGGTCCAAACACCTCAATCAGGATTTTCTCGCCAGGTTGAAGGGCAATCGAGTAATTGATTAAAGAATCGGCTAGTTTTTCGATACGAGCATCTTTCATGGTAGGCCTCCTAATATTTCAGTCTAACAAAGCTGTTTACTATGGAGATATTCTCCATATTTCTTGAATTTCCTTTTATTATCACATTTATCTTAGAAAAGTATGTTACTCAAGCCGGCTTTAGTCCAGAATTTTTTAAGCAGAGCATCAATAGGAGGTAGCATGAACAGACAACCTTCACTATGGGAATATCGTCTACGAGCAGAGGACTCCGGTCAAAAATACCTTAGTATCTTGCGCCATAAATTCCATTTTTCGCTTAAATTATTACAACGTTTAAAGCAAGGGGAACGCGTTTGGGTCGATGGACGTTTCACCTATTTAACTGCACGAGGGAAAGAAGGAGAAACATTAGCCATCCAACTCTTTTCTGACGAGGAAGCCAGCATTCCTGGCGAGGATCTTCCCCTCGAAGTTCTCTTCGAAGACGAATACCTTTTAGCCGTCAATAAGCCGGTCGGACAAGTAGTTCATCCCAACCATCGTTATCCGACGAACACCTTAGGAAATGCAGTCATCGGCTATTGGGAGCGTAAAGGAGAACATCGCCTCTATCGGCCAATTCACCGGATTGATCGCAACACCTCTGGCGTAGTTGTTATTGCTAAAAATCAATTCGCTCATCAACAACTTGGTTGGCAACTAGAACGCGGGCATATCCATAAACGTTACATCGGCTTTGTTCAGGGAGTCGTCTTAGCATCGAACGGAACGATTGACGCTCCCCTCGGATTTGCCCCTGAAAGTTTTATCAAGCGCCAAACCGGATCCCAGGGTATGCCCGCTCGAACACATTTCCGTGTCCTCCATCGCTATCCGAAGGTCACTTTGCTTGAATTTGTTTTAGAAACTGGACGTACCCATCAGATTCGTGCCCACTGTGAGGGGTTTGGACATCCCTTGCTGGGGGATGATCTTTATGGCGGAGAACAGACTTTGATTACTCGCCAAGCACTACACTCCTTAGTGTATGCCTTCCTACATCCTGCGACTGGGCTTCCCATCTTAATTCGGGCTCCCTTTCCTAAAGATCTGAGGGACTTAGTAAAAACCTTAAAAGGCCTCTAAGAAATCATATTGACTTTTTCTGAAGAAGGTCCCTAATCTCCGTAAGTAGCTGCACTTCCTTACTAGGGACGGGTGGAGTGAGTGGTTCTTTAGGCTCTTTCCTATTAAACTTATTCATTGCTTTGACTAATAAGAAAATGGCACCTGCAATAATCAAAAAGTCAAACGCCGTCTGAATAAAGTTTCCTATATTTAAGGTGACAGCCTCCTTAATCACCTTTCCTGAACCATCTACTACAGCATCTTTAAGCCCTAGCTTAAGATCGGTAAATTTAATTCCCCCTACAATAAGACCAATCGGGGGCATAATGATATCTGCTACAAGTGATGATACAATTTTTCCGAAAGCGCTTCCGATAATGATACCTACAGCCAGGTCCATCACATTACCTTTAGTAGCAAACTCCTTAAATTCCTTAATAAAACTCATAATACCACTCCTTTTTGAACCTACTAGATACTTTCTCCTCAACTTTTAGAAATTCATTTTCCACGTTTAGAGACACCCACATAAGTGGGTGTTTATAGTTTGCTTCGGCTTCGGTGAGAGTTGACATCTACGGGAGAAAGTGTTCCTTTGGTCTCTTAAGTTCGATGTTTTTTCTTAGTACGCATCAAAAGGATAGCCACGGTTACGCCTGTTAACACTAACCCGAATGCGACGGCAATCCCTTGAGCCAGACCTGTTGCAGGAAGATAAAACGTTTGCAGACCTGCAGCAGTAATATATCCTCCACCTAGTAAAAGGGAACGGATACCAGGGATAAAATCGACTTGATACATAATATGTCCAGCGAGGACAATAGGAGTTAGGCCAAAAACTAGCTTGACACGCAAGGAAGCCGCTTTTGTTTTAAAGGGTTTAGCGATCAGCCAAGCAAGAATTCCTCCAGCGATTCCTGAACCCCAAAATAATAGACTAAACCATACAGTCCAATGTGTGGGCCATATCCTTTGGATGAGTTCAAAGTAGTTAAGAGGAATTAATATTGCTAACATTACCCCGATAAAGAAAACATATCCCTGGTTTACTCGGACTAAATGCCATACCTCTCGGCCTGCCAGCCTTAAATTAACTTGCACGGAACCATTCGGACAATTTCGCACACAGTTAAAACATAATTTGCAGTCTAGATTATTGTCTAAGAAGGGAAGATGTTGAGACATTGGACAACCAGGAACACTTCCCTTGCCAACATAGCACTCAAAGGTAGTGCACTTATTCAAGCAAACTGTGGCATCCGCACGAACCTCCAACATAGAACCAATAGAAGCCGTCCCGATAAAGCCTCCCAAAGGACACAAGTGCCGACACCAAGTATGGCGTGGAAAGAGGATCGAAATAAGAATCGCAGTAACCTGGATTGAAATTAACAAAAGGGCAGTATAACTAGGATTATAACGCATCCCGGTAATTACTTCGATCCAGAAGATAAAGAGAAACAAAAAACTGACCAGAAAAAAATCATATTTAATTAAAAACTCTGGCATAGGTCGACTCTTGTGAAACCTTTTTTGCACGAAATCCATAATCGCAGAAAACGGGCAGACAGTGCACCACAGTCTGCCTAGGAAAGGGGAAATAATAGCGAGTGCTGGCCACCATAACCCCCAAACTAAGGCGAATATTTTAGTACTTACCGCAATTTCTGGAGAAACGAGCAATAATATGATGAGTGCGCTAAACCCTACAACCGTAGCACGTCGTAACCACATAATTAGCATTCCACTTTTAAGCAGTTTCTCAAGTTTGGGCCAAGCTAAAAGGTTGAGGGTTTTGCCGTTTTGTTTAGAGGTTGGGCCAATAAAAACCTGCTCTAACCCTATTACATCCTGGTCCGCAATATAAAAAGCTCTCTCGATGACTTGAATTAATTCTGATACATTTCCTTGATTGTAATGATGAGAAAGTAACAGTTTGATAGCTTCTTGATTTATTGTAGGGACATTTCTCTGGTTCTTCTGGGCCAACTTCTCCAGAAACCCTTGTGCCAAGATAGGAATATCTCGTTTACGCATACGTAAGGGCGTGATTTCATAAGTATGGGCAAAGCATTCCCGAAGTTCGGGAATAATAATTCGTCCCATATCGTCAGGTTCCGTATTTAAACATCCGATGACGAAGCATTTATTTTTCTGTAGATTGAGGGCTTGGGCCAGCTTAAGCTGGGTATGAGCAGATATCAGGTTTATTTCGCGTATAAACAGAGTTCCACCCTCAGCAATATCGAAAAGATTGGAGTCATGAAAGGCTGTGGAGTCCTCTTGACTGTCAGGCTCCGTTATTAAGTCCCTCCACTGCTGGTCAAAACGTCGTCCGTCCACAACAACAAAAGGGGCATCTGTCCCTGATTGGCGTTGATGGACGTACCACGCCATCATCTGGCGACCGGTACCCCGTTCTCCAGTTAATAGCAAATGTCCCTTGGGGTGAGCGAGTTCTTCTAGCTTCCGTTCAACCTCTCCTGTCGTACGAGCCCCTCCCCAAAGTCCATAAAACTTGTCTTTATATTGGGTAAGCTGCAAAGTAGACCGTAGAATGTCCTTATATTTGGCTTCAGATAAGATCAGGTTTGCTTCATTCAGGTCCTCTGTTAATCGTCCGATAAACGTTTGGTATAGTTTCGGCCAGCGCAGAAGCATGCGCGCAAAACTCTCTGCCCCCAGCGCCAAAACTTGACATTCCTCCTGGCAAAGAATTGTAATTTCCGAAGCCTTACCATTAAGCAAAGAGAATGCCCCAAAGGTATCCCCTGGGCCCAATGTTCTGACACGCCACAAACGCTGTCCTTCTTTTTTCACCATTACGTCTGTCTTTCCCTTGATCAGAATATAAAAGGAATGTTTTTCCTGTCCCTGCGTGATAATTTCGGAGCCCAAATCATAGTTCTCCCATTGAAATTCACTCGCAAGCTCCGCTAATTCAGGTGATGATAAATTAGAAAATAACTCTATATTTGATAGATTATAAACTTTATCGTCACGCATAGCGTCCTCCATCAAGTTAAAATAGTAAAACATTGAAATACTTTCTTGTTCTAAAACTATAACTTATCTGGACACTTCTGCCAACACAAACTTCCTTCCATTTTTATACAGATTTTTCCTGTTTACCGCAAAGAAAACTTTCCAGCAAACTCCTTGTTCCCCATCTATGGCTGTATGCATAAGAGAAAAGGCAGTTTGGCTTCTTCCAAAAGCTAATTGGAGAAAGCGCTCACCCATGGCTACATTGAACTTTAAGACTTGAGCTTTTGATAATCCGGAGCCTTACGTCCGTCATAATAGTCGCAAGCACGGTAATATTTCAAATCTTCTAACCAAAGCTTAAAGTATTCTAAATCAATTCCACCGTGGCATGGGTAGCTAAAAGCTCGATCATTCTGGTACTGCCTGATTAGGGCATAAAGCGATACCCGCGGCGTGAAAATCCTTATTTTGGAGCGGTAGAGAGGAATAGTATCAGAAAGTGCTTTGAAGATTAAAATTTTTTCTTTTGCTGAAAAACTTACGATATCATCTTCAGATGTTGCTGCATATACAGCACGCAGTTCTCCAGCTTCCTGTACGTCTATGCTCATTGGATAACATGCATTGACGATAGTAAAACCCAATTCTACTACAAAAGCATAGAACTCTGAGAATGCCTTCTTGAATGCTTCATAATATTTTTCAGGGTCTTTTTCGGCTAGTTCAGAGGAAATCTTCATTTTCCCGCCTGTATTTCTGTTAATTCCCAAATTCGCTGAAGGATAGATACCATGTTCATGAAAAATGGGCA
>LADV01000194.1 GCA_000961805.1 Peptococcaceae bacterium BRH_c23
GAGGTCACGAGATTTTCCGCGATTTTCACCAAAGATACCCCAGCTAACTGTTGACGGATCACTTCTTCTTTAACTTCCCACGCCACCTGATGGTGTTCCTTCATAAAGTTAGGAAGAAATGAGGTAGCTTTTCCACACTCGCAACATTTAAATCGATAGATTGATAGGACGTACGCCTTTAACAAGGTATACACGATTCGTTTAAAACTTCCATGTTTATGCAACATCGCCCTTGCCAAGCAATGAGGACACACCTTAGGACGCAAGTGATTAGGACAACCATGGACAAACTTTTCAATATATAACTGGACAGTCCATATTTCTTCATGTAAACTCAAATTGGTAGTAACCAATGGGAAAGAGGAAACTAGGCTGGCCGGCCAATGATGTTTCCTCTTTCTTTTATCCTTCTTTTCAGATTGTCATGCGATCTACTTTGACACATGACAACCATTATCCAACGGCAACGCCAAACAAGTCAAGAAAAAGACGCTCCTTTAACGTCAGTTAAAGTGAGCGCCCACATTATCCAAGTAAATCACCTCCTTTCGTGTCATCTCTTCATTACTCACCTCCTTTCGCACCTAAACCCAAGAATAACAATTATAATATTTCAATAGAAATGAACGTTTCTTTACCCTTCGTGGAAGTATTCAATATTTCAACTCATTAAAATAAATTTCGAGCTTGAAAGAGTTATATTCTGCAAAATATCTCACTATTTTTAGCTGTTGGGTTATGTTAGGTAAAAAAAATAGACCTAACGCCTTTTGAGGTTTAGGTCTATATATCTGTTTTATAGAGTTTGCGTCTTGAGTAAGCACCTATATTGGTTTATTAGGACTTACAAATACTTCGTAATTATCTTTCCGAGTTCATCGGGACGAAATGGTTTAGATATAAAATCAATTGCACCGAGGTTTAATGCTTCATCGACAATATTACTTGAGCAACAAGCACTACACATAATAACCTTTGCCGTCGGGTCAAAAGAGATGATTTCTTTAAGGGTAGACAACCCATCCAGTTCTGCCATAGTGATATCCAGAATCGTGAGTACAGGTATATTTGCTTTATAAAGCTCAATCGCTTCAAAACCGTTCTTAGCTTCCAAGATGTCAATGTGACCTAAGCGAACTAAAACCTGACGAATCATCATTCGTACAAAACTCGCATCATCTACGACCAGAACTTTACAAATCATTTTAATAGGTTCCCCTCGATTTTTTTTTAAAAACGAGCCGACACCTCAAAACATTCATTATCTATATCTTTCAAGATTTGCAATATAAATCGAGGATAACCTCATGTTTCTAAGAGCTAAAGCATCGGAATATTTGTTTATTTTTTGCCCCATTGAAAAATCTAATCCAGCAGAGCGACAATTTGCGAATATTCACCTATGAAACCTCCTTTGGTTGTCTTAATTGACAGTATAATGTTAATATTGCCATCCCTTATTTAAAAAATTCAAAGCCTATCTAGCCTTGCAATTACGTTATCGTCTTAGTTAATAACATGGTATACGCAAAAAAAGTCGCATAATTATAACCTAATGTCACTTATAGTCTGTAGACCTAAAGGCTACAAGTATTCTATCATTCGTATTAATGTAATGTCAATCAGATGGTAGTGATATAGTGTCTAGTAATATTAGAATTCCTTTTGGCAACCGTGTTCGAAAATTGAGACAAGCCCAAGGTATTTCGCAAGAAGAACTTGCATTCAGTAGTGACTTACATAGAACGTACATCTCGGACATTGAGCGTGGAGCCAGAAACGTCTCGTTAGACAACATCAACAAAATCGCAATCGCCTTAGATGTTGCTCCAAAGGACTTATTTGATTTTTGAATTTCCGCATCCCACGGAAGCAGTAAAAAATACTTATAAAGTCTCGTTTTTGGTGTCACTAATTTATGTTCACGATTCTTGCAGAAGCATCCAGAAATACTACAATTAAAAAGTATAAACTAATGCATCAAAAAAGAGAGGCGAATTGTTCGCCTCTCTTGTCTTTTAGGTTTATATAATCAATGCCCCTTTCCCTAACAAAACGTAGCATCTCAACCATCAAATGTTCTTCAGTAACCTAATTCAATCAAAGACCTCCCGAGCATTTTACTCTGAGAGGTCTTTTTTTCTCTAGGATTTTACCAAAATAAGTCTATATATGTAGTAAACCGTTATATTAAAATCACTCCAACTTTTCCAAAGCCTTGTAGTAGCAATAACATACAACCCAGTGCACTAAGTATGAGATAAATGTCCAACCGATATGCCAACCGTTTCCGTAGACGACCTTACCGAAGAGAACACCTAACCATTCCAAGAAAGTGGCAATAATGGTTAGCACGAGTATAACTAATCCACACCCTTGGGACAAACATTCCAAGGCAAAACACCGAAGACGAACCCTTAAAGATGTTATTCTGCAATAAGGGGAAACCTTATTAGAATAGGCTGGGCAAAAAAACTACCGCCGTTTTTTCGTTAGGTCAATAATTTCGCTTATTGGGTCGATAATGCTACGCTTGGATAAAGAGAAGCGCCGAGGTCTTTTTCCGACGCTTTTGGTTTCTTATTATGCTACGAAGGCAACGTTGCAATCGCCACAATTGATATTTAATTCTTTGATCGCCCTTACGATTGCGCCGCACGTTGGGCAAGTGTACTTAATGGAATTGGACTTTCGAACCTTGGCGCCCGTCTTCGGGTTGACGTCTTCGTCGCCTTTTTCGCCTACCGTACCTTTCGCCGCTTGGGTTGCGAAGTCCATCCGGGCAACGTTGAAAACTGTCTCGTCCAAGCCCCAACCTTCATTCTGTAAATTACGCTATTTTGCTCTTTAGAATTTTTTGCCGATATGAAAGCCGCCATCAGTAGTTGAGGAACCAAGCACACAATAAAAATGATTGCTAAGACTTTAGGGACATTCTCAAACCCACCGTAGTTACCATTCACTCCGTGGTTGTACATATAACAATTAATTTGGGTGCCTACCACTAATAGAAAAAGTCCAACAAAGCTCGTTACAGTCGACACCAGACCAATTTTAACACTTCTACTGATTCGATATAAGACAAGGAAGCTAATGACATTGACAATAACCAAGAGCAGAACAAACCTAATACGAGGGGATACTTCGGATAAGTAAATAGCTGTCAGGATAAACCCTTGACACCAAATTATGGCTTTACTTATATTCCTTGGAGCAAAAATAGCTGCAAGTGAAGATATGATCACAAACACTCCGACTAGGTAAATTAGTTCTCCTAACATTGGGATATATATCCCAAGCACTATTTGGTTTCCCACCCCAATAATTCGTAATAGATTGTAACCCATATCCGCTGTCCCTAAAATACCTAGAACTAAAAGTATTCCTATACCCAGGCCAATAAGCCTAGGTCTATGAGCACGGTCAAGCTGCACGTGATAAAAACAGAAGCAATACAGTATTCCCCTTTTTGATGAACTATAAAGAAAAAATGGAACTAAGAGGATATATACCAATGAAAAATGAAACTTTCATGTGCCATTTGGTCCGACGTTGCTGTAGGCTAGTTTCCTTTTATTCTTCTTTGGTTTTCTCACATGCACACCCTTCTCTGCCACTTGTGCTAAATCTCTGTTTCCTTCCTTTGCCTGGAAACTCCCTATGGACGTCTTACAAACGAAAACTTATTATCACGAAATCAACCATAGGTTGGGGTTTGTGAGATATCTTAAATCAGTAAAATAAAAATAACTGGGCAATTTGAATTGGGTCAGCCCAGTTATTTTTTTCAAGATTTTATCATTCGTGATCGGATGATCATCGGACTCGCTTTTCAGTTCCCATTCGTGGACTTCCAACCAAAATACTTCATAAAAGCCGCCTTTGCCACATAACCTGCTGTACTTCCACCACTCTCCCCAAACTCGACAACCCCAGCGAAGGCAATCTGAGGATTATCATAAGGGGCAAACGCCACAAACACCCCATTGTAGGACCTCTCTAAAGCCGTGTTAACGTTTCCGATCTGGGCTGTTCCAGTTTTAGCTCCCCCGGTAAATTCCGGCAGATCTGCGAAGATCCCTGAAGCCGTTCCAGCATCATCTCCTTCACCAGTAACTACGGCGCGCATCCCTTGTTTGACCGCATCTAAATTAGCTGGAGAAATTGTTACGGTGTTGATAACCTTAGGTTGGTACTGCTGAGCTACCTCCCCTGTGATCGGATTCAACAGTTTATCGACCACATACGGAGTATAGCGCTTTCCACCGTTTACCAAGGTCGCCGTGTAATTGGCCAATTGTAAAGGGGTATAGCTGTTATATCCTTGCCCAATGGAATTGTTGAAACTGTCGTAGAGCTTCCAGTCTACATTTTCATAAACCTTTTGCTTATATTCATCTTCGACTGCATTTTTCTCAGCGTCTTTCTTCGCTTGCAGCTTCTGGCGGCTTAACGCATCCGGGGCCTGCTCCAGTTTGACTGAGTAATCGGCCTCAATGCTTGCCAACTTTTTATCGCGTGCCTTAATATAAGTTGGACCAAAGTACGCTTTCTTCCATTCCGCTGAAGGTGCGATTCCTAATGCTTCTCCTGGCAAATCTATACCACTTTCTACACCTAGCCCAAATTCATTGGCGATTTGGCGTACAAATTCCGGATTGGAATCAAACACTCGGCGACCGATAACTTGAAAATATATATTAGAAGATTTGGCCAGCGCTCGATACAGATTGACAAGGCCAAAGTCGTTCCCTCCCCATTCGGCCGTACCTTGTTGCTGAGCAGCGAGATTTCCCAATGAGGCCTTTTTATCATCAATGAGTTCAGTCGGCGTTGTCAAGTTGAGTTTCAAGGCCGCCATCGCTGTCACCATCTTGAAGGTTGATCCCGGTGCATACACCCCAGACAACGCTCTATTCAGGGAAGCCGCTGGCGCGATTTCATTTGTAAAATACTTCTCAAACATTGCCTCGGAAATAATGCCGGTCAAATCGTTAGGATCCATCCCAGGCCTAGAAGCCATAGCAAGAATCTTGCCTGAATTTACATCCATCACCACGGCAGCCCCAGATTTTGCATTGGGATTAGTGTTCTTTTGAACATCTGCAATCACTTGATCGAGGCTTTCTTCCACAACCTTTTGCAGATCCGCATCAATCGTCAATTGGACCGTCATTCCCGGTTCCGGTGGTTCGATTAATTGTTTAGAAACTGGGCGGGCTCGATTATCGACTTCAACTTGTTGAATGCCCTCTTTACCCCGCAACCAGAAGTCATAGGATTTCTCTACCCCCATCTTCCCAATCATATCCCCCTGAGCGTAGACAAATCCCGCCTTTTGGGCATCTGCATTTTGATTGAACTGTTCAATCTCCTTCTCCCCTATTTCACGAACATATCCCATGAGCTGACCAGCTAGAGTTGTTTGGGGGTAAGAGCGAAGCGGAACCGCATCCACACTCACGCCCGGGAGCTCATTCTGATGCTCAGCAATAATGGCTTGGAGCTCTTGAGGAACCTTAGCTAGAATCATAACGTTACGATAACGTTCCCACTGATGGTTCTGAGTAATAACCAATATATCTTCAGTAATTGATTCAATTGATAGATCGGGATAAGTCCAGTACGGTTTAATGTACCCTGCTAATCTCTTAATAACATCTTTCCAATTGCTTCCTTCGGATCGTTGCAAACCCATTAAATCTAGATTAAGAACAAACTCTGGAACACTTGTTACAAGAATCTTTCCATTTTTGTCCACAATATCTCCTCGTGTAGGGGGCACTTTGACAAGCTTCATGTAATTTCCTTCGGCCTTAGCGGCATAATATGAACCTTCGGAAATTTGCAAGCCCCAGATATTTACGGTTAAAATTATAAATATGAGGACTATTACACTGTTTAAGCCCCAAAGCCTATAGACATAAGGTTTCCGTTCTCTTTTATTGATCTCTAACCAACCTCCTTACGATGAAAGGTGCGAACTCTGTATCAAACCAATTTGCATATTCAAGTATGCGAGAAATGAAACATTTAAGTCCATTTCTCAATGTGTTTCTCAGAATCACCTGTTTTAGACTTCCCCTTTACTTTACGGCATGCCCTTTCATATCCTTTTACAACTAATTCTGAAGAATCATTTTCTGAGATTATCTTTGCTGGTATTCCTCCAACCGTAACATTACTCGGAACGTCTTTATTCACTACGGTATTGGCCCCTATGACTACGTTATCACCAACCGTTATCCCCCCGAATAATTTTGCACCGGGGATATACACATTATCCCCTATGATTGGGCACTTCCCCTTATAGAGCCCTATGTTGACCGCTGAATGAATTCTACAGTTTTTACCAACCCGCACATCGGGATGTACTACAATACTTCCCCAATGAGCAATACTAAGTCCAGGACCAAAGACGTGCCGAGGAATTGTAAAGCCTAGATTTATAGACAGTTTCATAAGTTTAAATTTCAAAACACTTAAATAAATTTTCCCTAAAATGTCCTTTCTGCATTGCTCATAATATTCCGCTTTCCTTAACATAAGCTGAAAATGTATGAGTGGTCGAGTAAACCTAAACCACCATCTGTACCGTATTTGATAATGAGCAGCTAAGTCGGCTGTAACATAGAGCTTATAATCTTGCTTGGATTGAATGATCTTAAACTACCCCCTAAGTCATATCTATTGAAATAACAACCGCTGACTTCTCAAATTAATACTTAGTAAGAGTCCTATTGAGATCATATTCGCCCACATGGCACTTCCGCCATAACTAATGAATGGCAAGGGTATGCCAGTAACCGGCATAATACCCGAATTCATGCCAACGTTGACAAGAATGTGAAATGAAATCATCGTTATTATTCCCGCTGCTATTAACACACCATACAAATCTCTCGCTTGCATGGCAATATTAATACCACGTATGAGGAAAATCAAAAAGAAAAATAGTAATATAATTACACCAATAAATCCAAATTCTTCACTAAAGACTGCAAAGATAAAGTCAGTATGATGTTCTGGTAGGAAACTTAGTTGTCCCTGTGTTCCTTGACGATACCCTTTACCCCATAACCCGCCGGAGCCAAGTGCCCACATCGATTGAAGAATATTATACCCATCTCCCGCACTGTCTGAAGCTGGGTTCATAAAAACAGTCAGTCTTTTCAACTGATAATCCTTCAAGGGTAGAGGCAATCCCTCGGCAAATTTGAGCCAACCGGGAAGGCTTGTAGAAAAATGCAGCCATAGTGCGATACCGACAGCTGTTACTCCTGTAAGTAATAACCCACAGAACTTACGAATATTCGCACCTGCAATAAGCATCATCCCTATAAATATTGCCGCGAACACTAGGCTTGTCCCTAAATCAGGTTGTTTGAAAATAAGGAGCATCGGGACTAATACATATAAAAAAGGCGCGATAAAATCTCTGAAACGATTCAGTTTACCCTGACGTTTTACTAAAAAATCTGCAAACGAAAGGATCATAAAAATTTTTGCAAATTCTGAGGGTTGGATTGAAAAACTTGAAGTGATGGGTATCCAGCGAGTGGCACCTTTTGCTTCACTTCCGAAAACAAAGACAGCTAAAAGCAATAGGATATTAAACCCATATATATACCCGCTGAATTTCTGTAACTCTTGGTAATCAATTCGAGTAACCATAATAGCTAAGAATATTCCGCTTAAAATCCACATTGCTTGAAGTTCGACATAATAATTGGGTTGCCCATTTACAAGATTATAAGACGCAGTGCTTAAGACAAAGAGGCTCGTGGCTAATAATAAGAGTACTGCCCCTACAAACGATAAGTCCAGATTTTTTAAATTTTGCTTATCAAACATTCCGACTCTCCTTTAATTTTGAAATCCAAACAACATCAAAACATAACTCACTCCTCTTATTACGTGAACATTTCATAGAAATTGTCACAATAAAGTAACAAGAGCGCGCTTATATTCTGAGGAAGAGTCTAAAATAAACAAGACTCCATTCTGGAGTCTATTGTGGCAAGGAAGTTTCTAGCAATCCTTTAGCCCAAATACCGGATTGCCAATTGTTCGAACTGCACCCTCTTATTTCCCAGTCGATTTAGTTTAGCGTTGTTTTATTACGTAG
This sequence comes from Peptococcaceae bacterium BRH_c23, assembly GCA_000961805.1. The sequence continues at coordinate 8,129 of LADV01000194.1, forward strand.
AAGTAACAGGTTTTTAACATTTCTGTTATAAACAAAAAAAAGACTGGGCATCGTCTTCTTTTTGCTTATAACTGGTTCAGTTAGGCTTAAATTTATGCTTGTTCAGCAGCTGGCAAGTAGATGGTGAAAACTGCTCCCTGATCGGGTTCACTTTCAACCAATACTTTTCCGTCATGCATTTCCATAATTTTTTTAACGATAGAAAGTCCCAAGCCCGTGCCGGTTCCACGCCTCAATCTAGATTTATCGACCTTGTAAAACCTTTCCCAAATATTTTCGAGCTCTTCTCGAGGAATACCTGATCCGTCATTTTTTACGGCTATAAAAGCATGCATATTCTTCATGCCCAACGTTACACTTACTTCACCACCCACTTCTGAATGGTTAATAGCATTGTCCAATAAATTCGTAAGAACCTGTTTAAGACGATCAATATTTCCCCGTACAATAATTGTTTGCTCTGGCGCATTAAGCGTTAGATTAATTTCCTTAGAATTGGCCATATATCTTAAGCGCTCAACGGTGATTTGAACAAGTTTATTCATGATTACATATTCCATTTCATCAAAGGTTTTAGTGGCTTCCATTCCTTTTAAGTCCAGTAACTCATCGACTAGGCGTCGGAGACGCTGGGATTCGTCAATAATGTTATTCAGATAGAGTTGCTCCTGTTCCTTTGACTTAACTAGCCCATCCAACACTGCCTCCGAAAAGCCCTGGATAACCGTTAAGGGCGTGCGCAACTCATGTGACACATCGGATAGAAGCTCCTGCCTTAGACGATCAATTCGTTCTATAGCCTCAATTTTTTCGCTAAGCTGACTTGACATGCGATTAAACGAGCGCGCAAGCCGCCCTACTTCATCATCGGAGGTAACCTCAATTTGCCGACCAAACTCACCTTCTGCAATATGGCGGGCTGTTTCTTCCATTTTTTCGAGGGGCCTAATCATCTTTCGGGACACAAGCATACTTAACACAGTCGCTAAAAAGATCCCGATCAATGTTCCCATCAGTGCAATTCCCCAAATATTGTTAACATGATGCTTCATGCTTTCTATAGAACTGAAAATAACCACCAGTCCAATAATCTGCTGATCTTTTTTTAAAGGAACAGCTACTAGAAACATCTCTTCACTGATCCCCCTGAGCTTACCGGAGAAAACGACATTTTCACCCCTAAGAACTCTCTCCTTAAAACCAGGCTCTAATAGCAAACTGCTCGACGACTGATCATTAGCCGGTTGACCATACAAGATGTTTCCATCTGGGTCCAGGATGGCAGTTTTAGCACTTAATACATTAGCTAAGATCTCTAACCTTTTGTCGATAGCGATGCTCTCTGTATCTTCATACTTATTGAAAATTAAGACGACCTCTTGCGCCTCATTTATGAAAAGCTGTGCGTGCTGATCATAGATGGCCGATTTAATCTGCTGTGCTTGAATCACTACTGAAAACAGAAAAACCCCTAGGACTATAAGCACAATTGCCAACCAAAGCTTGCTTACTAAGCTATTTCTTATCGACCACTTAATTCGAATTTGTAACCCACCCCTCTAACCGTTTGAATAAAGTCATAATAACCCAGTTGATTTTCGAGCTTAGCTCTTAAGCGATTGATGTGGGTGTCGACGGTGCGGGAATCACCGCAGTAATCATATTCCCAGACCATATTAAGTAACTGATCTCGACTATAGATTTGCCCAGGTCGCTTTGCCAAGCAATGCAACAGGTCAAATTCTTTAGCGGTTAAGTTTATCTTTAATCCACAAAGCTCGACTTCCCGAGTAATTTGATTGATCTTTAGACTAGGGTAGGAAAGGATATGTTCTTTACTTTGTTCCCCTTCCAACCTTCTGAGCACTGCCTTAACTCGAGCGCTAAGTTCACGCGCACTAAACGGTTTAACGACATAATCATCAGCTCCTAAATCAAACCCCAACACCCGATCATTTTCTTCCCCCTTGGCAGTGAGCATAATAATAGGAATCTTGGTTTCCTTTCTCAGTATCTTGCATACCGTCCAGCCATCTAATCCGGGCATCATTAGATCGAGAATGATAAGATCTAACTTATCTTTCCGAACCATCTCTATCGCACTGCTTCCATCCTCTGCCTGGTAAACTTCAAACCCATCCGCTTCAAGGTAGATACGCACAATTTCCCGAATCCGATCGTCATCGTCAGCTATCAAAATCTTACTGCTCAATGTCTTTCCTCCATCACTTCTTGCTTGTTGGAATACTTCTCTATTTAAGTGCTCATATCATTTTACTTTAACATTAATACATGAAGTTAACGGAATTCTAACAATTTTGTTAAATAAGCCCGTTCGGCCACTTTTCTGATATAGTACAAGTCTTACCACTTTGTTGAGTCTTTAAGAGAGCTTGGTCAGAATCATAAGATCGAGAATACTCTGCCCATCTTTGCCTAGCTTGAACACCCTTAATAACAATCACCAATAATTTTGAAAAATTCGTCCTGAAAGGAACTAGCTCTATGTCTTCACAATTTTTTGCAGAATCTATAAACTATTGGGGTGCATATGGAATTATTGCAAGCTTATCCATAAGTATTCTTATTGCTGTTGCTGGTATTATTCCTTCAATTTTTGTCACAGGTGCCAATGTGATTGTATTCGGCCCTGTTGATGGCTTTATTATCTCCTGGGTCGGAGAGGTAGTTGGTGCTTTGGTATCGTTCTACCTTTACAGATGGGGCTTTAAAAAGAGATTTGAACACTTGGGTGGAAAATTCAATATGCTAGATAGGATTGTCTCGGCAAAGGGCTTTGAAATTACCGCACTACTTTTTCAAGCAAGGCTATTGCCTTTTATTCCTTCAGGTTTTGTAACGTTAGCAGGTGCCATAAGTAATATAAAGATGCTGCATTTTTTAATAGCCACTGCTCTTGGAAAGTTTCCCTCTATTGCTCTTGAGGCTTTAGTAAGCTTTGATGTGCTAAATATCAATACGAACTGGATAAGGTTAGCTATTACTATCATCGCGGTCAGCACTATGTTCTTATTATTAAAAAAATTAATTCATGGACCCGATAACAATGTCTAATCGTCAATATTTATAACTCAGGCTTTCTGACACCGATGGCACTAGGAAGCAGGTGATCAGCTATTGGAGATACGTTTATTTGGCGACTGGAGAACATAAACCGCTTCTAGACTAAACCCCTCCTCCGAAAATAATATGTAGTTCATATTTACAAAAATACTCTTCGCTGACAAGGGGGTTAATTGAAGACATAAAATTTAAGATTGACAAAGATATAATATCCACTATAATGATAATAGTTCTCAGTATCAATCAATTAAACTTTTATAATTCAGGAGGAGAAAGAAAACATGAAGAAAAGGTCAGTTGCCGCAATCCTAGTCTCAGGACTTATAGTTAGCGCTGTACTTACAGGATGCACCGGAAGTAAAACCACAGCGAACCCCCAACCGCCAGCAAGCAGTCAAAACCAGGTTGTCAATGTTTTCTCTGAAAGGCACTACGAAACGGACAAACAACTCTTCGAAGTATTTACCAAGGAAACAGGCATTAAAGTGAACGTTATCGAAGGCAAAGCCGATGAGTTGATTGAGCGATTGGCTACCGAAGGCAAAGATACACAGGCGGATCTATTTATAACCGCTGACGTTGGTAGACTTCATCGGGCCAAGGAAAGAGGATTATTACAATCGGCTTCCTCCGATATCCTCGTTAAGAATGTTCCTGAGAATTTAAGAGATAAGGACAATCAGTGGTATGGTCTCACGGTAAGAGCTAGGGTGCTCGTCTATGATAAGGTAAAAATTAATCCCGCACAACTTTCCACTTATGAAGATTTAATCGAACCAAAGTGGAAAGGAAAAATCCTCGTCAGATCCTCCTCTAATATCTACAACCAATCCTTATTAGCATCCTTCATTGCTATCAATGGTGAAGAACAGGCTAAAGCATGGGCCAAAGGAATCGTAGCAAATATGGCTAGGGAGCCTAAGGGATCCGATCGAGATCAAGCCAAAGCAGTTGTCGCAGGAGAAGGAGAACTTGCCATCATGAACACTTACTATTTAGGCCAGATGTTA